>JAEOSI010000265.1 GCA_016840425.1 Candidatus Wukongarchaeum yapensis | reverse complement strand
TACTTCAGCGCAAACACCGCAACCCGTGCATTTAATTGAACGGATAACCGCCCTTAAAGTTTCCATGAAGAACTCTATATCTTCGTTATTCTTGAAATTAAAACGTATCTTTTCTGGGGATATTGTAATGATAGAACCGTTTTTCTTCGTGTTCACTAAAAGTGTTGTGGGACTAGGCAGGGTTTTTCCTAAAGTTTGAGCAAAATTTTTTGCTTTTTCTAGGTCTATTGTTTCTTCCATGTGGCAAATTATGTGGCGTGTTCCATCCTTGCATAGCTCTGTTTCTTCAAAAGAAAATAAGTGTCTTGGCGCTTGGAAAAGATTTGGAAAAAGCGGTTCTAGGAGGTTTTCCATCTTTTTAGGCGGATTTTGCCATCTCCACAAACCAAATTTTATCCATTCCTTTGGCAGATTCTCCGCTTCTCTCCATTTTTCTAGGAAAGAATACCATCTTTCCCAAAGTTTTGGAAGTTTTTCTTTAATAAGCTGGAACTGGGCAACTTCAGAAGAGGGACATAACCAGCAACCTATACGCCAAAAACCCTCCTCATAAGCAGGATTATAGGGCACTTTTTCCTGAAAAATGTATAGCCAAACGTGTAACGCTGTCCAGTTTCTGATAGGAGCAGCTAATATTTGCATTGGTACGAAGGGATTGTGCCAGATTCTTTTCTCTAAAGCCCGAGCAGAGCTTTCATACTTTCTTTGTCCTACCAAAGTTACTACTTTTTGCCCGAAAACCTCTTTTAAAAGCTCGTTTGTAGGCCCCAATTTATTTGTTTTACAACACCACCTTGCATCCCTTCCCGGGGGTCCAAACCCTTTTTCAGCCAGTTCAAAAAAGGTGTTTTCAGGAACAATTTTTGAATAAAATCTCTCATTTAAATCAAAATAGTCCACAATTTCCCTGGCATGTTCTACCGTTTGGGGTAACTCGAGGCCTGTGTCGACAAAAATAACCTTAAAAAAGTCACCTAAAGCCTTTACAGCAAGGATTAATGTAGCAAGGCTGTCCTTACCCCCAGACCATGCAACTGCAATAGGATAACTCATGCTCAAAACAGTATTTTTAATAAACTTAAGAGCCTCTTTTTCAATATTTTCAAGAACTTTTTCGTTCGCTCTTACCGCATCCTCCCACTTTTGTCCTCCCTTCAAAATTTTTGTCTCTTTAATCGGTTGTGTATGTTGCTTGGTTTTTACAGCAATACCCTTTAATTTTTTCCCAGAACCAAGGAGGTTCGATATTTTTTCCCCCGAAAGCTTAGCAACACCTACCGCAATAACCTCGTTTTTCGGCGTAACTACGACAACTACATCGTTTTCTTTTATGCTTTCATCAAACGCCACTATGCCAGGGAGAAGGATATTTGCCCCCATAGAAACTGCGTTAACCGCCCCTTCATCAATCATCACAGTTCTTCTAAAACCGTCCATCTTGGTAAACCTTATTGCTCCCTCTATTTTTGGGAAGAATTCAAAGTTTTCCTGTAAAATATTATACCTTAAGATGCCTATAATTTTCCCGTCTACAACTACTTCGTCTGCACGGTCAACGTAAGGCACTTTATTTAAAAGGATAAGCTTTTCTTCCGGTAAAAGTTTCTCTCCTAATCCTTCGCCAAACTGCTGATTAATCATTGAACAAATAAGCTCGATATCTCTAGGAAAAGCAGGTCTAACATCTCCTGGTGGAGAAACGTTCACTTTTCGGGGAGAAGAGTGACAAATACCGCACTCAATGTTTTCAGCCAAGGGTATGTTACAGTTATCACACCAATGTAAAGTTATCATGCCGTGATATGGGGCCTTTTTTACCATAAACTACGCGCCTACTATCAAACGTTAATAAAACTATCTATAATTTACTTTAATTATTTGTTAAATATCACTGTAAATTAAAAATGTTTGAATACCATTTTTTTAATGAAATTTTTCGTTTGTTTATAATAAGCTCTTGTTTTTTTGATTTTACAATAAGGATTTAAGAAGAAAAAATGTTTGGGGGAAAATCTTTTTTTATTAGAAGAAAAACAAGAAAGGTGGTTATAATTTATAAAATCAGGGGTACAAAAGATGAGAAACAAAAGACTGGTAATACCCTTTTTATTAAGCCTAGTTTTGGTCACGATTCTTGTAACTTCAACGGTACAGGCACAAGAAAACACAGAGCAAATTTGGGGTGTTTTAGAGGAAGAAGAGTACTTACACTTATAAAAAAGCCTTTAAAGAGACAGGTTCAGGCGAACAACAGATCACTTATAAAATAAAAATCATTAATCTGGAAGACTGGGATAATGACAACATAACCGATTGTGAATATACCTCGGAAACGGACAGTGGAGGAGACAAAACCCTCAGCCTTGAGACAATCCATGG
>JAEOSI010000075.1 GCA_016840425.1 Candidatus Wukongarchaeum yapensis | reverse complement strand
CAGAGTCTAGGGGGGTGTCGGTTGTAGTTAGGGTGTATGTGCCATCACCGTTTAAAGTTGCTAGGGAGGGTGTTCCGTTTACTGTCATGTTTACTATGGCGTTGGTTATGGGGATTATGGTTCCGTTGGGGGAGTAGGTTTTCCATAAGGCTACTTCGTAATCCGGAGTTAGGTAATCTGTGACATTCATGTGAACAGCTACGTAGGCTTCAAAGGTGTCATTTATTTCTACATTTTGACTTTTAATGTGCATGTTTATGCTGACGTTTGCTAGAGAGTATGTGTGGTTGGTTCCGGGGATTGTTGTGCTGTTCTCGAAGTGAAGGCTTGTTACATTTTTTATTGTGGTAATGTATCCTTTTTGTCCTAGATACCAAGCCATGAGGGGTAAGAATTCTAGGAAGGATTGTTCTAAAACAGGTTTTGATGAGAGGTTTTGGGTGTAGTTTGCAAGGTATGCTTCTAAAATGTTGAAACATTCTTTTTTCGCGTTGGAATGAACGTATATTATGGATTCTTCTGGCGTTATTTCTTCAATGTTTACGCGGTTTGTTTCGAGGTAGACTTCGGCGATTAAAAGGAGGTATATGGCGATTACTAGTGTGCTCATTATGAAGACTTGTGCCCTTCTTTTCTTGCGCTTCTTTTTTGAACCTTTTTTATTCCCAGGATTTCTCATGAAGCTTTTACCTCTTTTGGCTTGAATTCTTCCTGTTTGGCGATTATGAGAGGTACCATAAAGTTAAGCTCACTATTTGGGGGTTATACACGTTATTATAACCGTAAAGGAGGTAGGTTGCTACAGCCACGTCAGATCTGGTTGGGGGTTCTCCTTTTTGTATCAAGAGTGTGGGCTCTCCCGTATCATTTATTGGTTGTACGCTTAACGTGTAAAGTACTGTGGGGGGTAGGGATTGGTCTAGGAAAACTTTTAGGGTTTCTAGGTTTTCATCGGTGGTGGTGTATACTGCTGGTCTTAGAATTCCTACGTTATCTGCAGCGCTTAATGATTCCAATCCTTTCTCTTGGAGTTCTTCTACGGGGTTTTCTTCCGAGGGTTGGAGTTCAATCTGGTATAGGGTGACAGTTAAAGCGAGTATTATGGCTATTGCTACAAGGGTTTCTATGATATGAAGTTGGCCGCGTTTGCCTTTACTTTGACCATGTTTTCCAAAAACTTTTAACGGTTTTATTAACAATCTTGTTACACCTTACTCGCTTAAAACGTATTTTTCAGGTTTTTCCTCAGGTTTCTGGTTTTTTTAATGGATATGATTCTTTTTTATTGCCAGCAGGTTAGAACCAGCTTATATATGGTGTTTCTAATGATGACTGTTCTTTCTATTGTTACAGTCTGTGTTTCAGGCTCAACAACATCGTTATATGGGGGCGCATAAGGCGCGTTTTCAGGGCTGTTTTGTCTTAGGGTAAGGGGCATGGTGGTTATTGATAAACGGTACTCATAAGAGCCATCTTTTTGGTAAGAAGCTCGACTGATAATCATTGAAGGAGTGTCTACTGAGAGATATTGGGTTTTTGCTTCATAGATCTCTGGTGAGCCTGCTTTTTGATTTAGAGTTATAGGGGGTGAGGAAGTGTCACCGGGTTTTAGGGGGAGGATTGTGGTGTTTGCTGTGATGGAAGAAGCTTCCGAAGGTACTGCAAGTGCGACGTAACATTCGTTTGTTTTATTGGCTTCTGTGGCGAAGGAGGGGAGGATTTCTTGGGTTATTGCTTGGTCTTCGGTGTTGTGGAGTATGATCTTTGTAGCAAGGTCTGCAAAGCCTGCATACTGGGCTATAGAGGCGTAAACGTAGGCTCCATCATCGGGCAAGTTTATGAGAGTTTCATTTATACCGCTCGAGTTTGTATTACTTTGCCAGTTACTTGTTACTGAGCCATTTGGGTGTACTATGTAGTTTTCAAGGGTGATGTTTTCGAGGGGGTTGTTATTGTAATCAGTAACCTTTGCTATGAAAGATGTGTTGGTTGATGATGCGATATTGAGATTGATTAGGGGGAGTATTTGTAGTTTGAAAGATATGTCCAAGCCGAGGGAGGAGTGAGCTTGGCTATAATCAATATGGTAGATATTTAGGGCAGTCGCTAGCGGGTTTGTTGCAAGCCTTGGGTCTAGTCTAGCGATTTTTGAAGCGTCAAGAACTTGTATTTCTGGGGTGTTTGAGGCTTTACCTAAGCCGAAAATTGTGAAAGGAGTTTGAGAGGAGAGGTTGAATCCCCAGTCCTGGGGTGTTCCAGGGCTTGTTATTAGGTTGTTTGCGAGGAGTTCTGCTTTTTCTTCTAGGGTTTGTTTTTCTGATGTTGTTGTAAAGGGACTTGTCGAGGTGATTATTATGAGGAAGAGTTGGCTTGTTACGAGAAGGAAGAGGCTTATTGATACGACAAAATCTATGGCTCTGGCTTGTCCGCGTTTTCCTCGTTTAAAAAACAAATAATCACCTCGTCTTTTTGTTAAGTGTTTTATTTAAAAGAGTCGTCATTCTTTTTCTTCAATTTCTTCTAAAGCCTTTTTTTCCAAAATCATTTCTTCTAGGTAGGTTTTAACGTCAAATAGGCTTGATTCAAGGTCTACAAGTTCAAGGCCTCGTTCTAGAAGGGAGGTTGCTTTTTTAACGGTTTCTTCTGCCTCCTTAACCTTTCCACCTACCAGTTTATCAACTTCGCTTCGCAACTCTTCAAAATCTTGTTTTTTAACAGTCTCTTTAGCGATCTCTTCAAGACGCTCCTCGATAGGGCTTAGATCTACATCAACCGTTTGAACAGAAGTCTTAACGCCGAAACCTCCTCCCTTGGCCACTTCATCAAGTTTGCTTGCTATTTGAACTAATACAAAGCCAAACTTTTGTATCGAGCCTGCCATCTCGTCAATTTTTTCTAAAATTTGTTCTAACATCTCCTCTGTTTTACCCATATTAAAGACCTCCTAAAAGTTTCCAATAAACATTCAAACTAGATAAAAATGAATCGATTGATGGTTATTGAGTAATTAGATTAAATGATTAACCTACTAATTCTATGCCCATAAGTATCCTGAAAAGGATCCAGCCTGTAGTAATCAGTATAACGCTGTGTTTCAACCCTCTTACTAGTGATCCTTCGCCCATTTTCCCTGCAACAAGTCCTGCGAAAATGGCTTCAATCATGAGCATATCAAGAAAGGCCCATTCATATTTGTCGGCATCTACGTTACGTATAAGACCGCCTTCGCCTGTAGTGGCGCCTCCAAGTTCTTGAAAGAAAGTTTGAAGCAGGACAATGGCAACAATTAGGAAAACAAAGTAGGAAGCATAGATGATCCAAGTATAGGGTTTCATTTGGCCTAGTCTTTCCCTGCGTAGGTCTAAGATCTTGTTCACATGTTCGTAGCTAGCGTCAAAAATATCTTCGATTAAACCCCCGCTTTTCTCCGCTTCTAAAATCAATAAAGCAGCACGTTTTACAAGGGATGTGTCACAGCTTTCGGCAAAAGCAATCATTGCTTTATCAAAGGGCACTCCCCATGATATCTTGCTACTCATTTTTTTCAGCTCGTCAGTCAAGGGTCCATAGTTTCTTTTCGAGCTTTCAGAGATCGCTTTTGGGAGAGTTAACCCTGTTTTTTGGGCATCAGAGACATCTCGTAGTAGGTTAGGCAGGTTTTCGTCTATTTTACTACGCCATCGAGCGTCAATAGTTTGTACGATGGTTGGGGGGAAAAGAAAGATTATTATCGTTAGTATATAGGCGTCTTGAAGACCGAGACCTGGAATTATTGAATCATCAGCGTCTCTGGAACTAGCGTAAGCTATGAGGTTTAAAGTGAAAAATATTAAGGCTATAACTCCTGAAATTATCCAAGTCCACTGGATTTTTTTCTTAGAAACTTTTGGCATATTAAACCAACTCCGTTCTAATCAACTTATTCAAGGGGTGTCATTGATTCCGTGATTATTACTATTGCGACCATTATCAAGGGTATTAGGCCATAAACAATGGCGTATAATCCTACGGCGCTTGATTCGCCTCCGCCTCCACCCACAGCGCTCATAACAGATAGCATAACCACGAAGAAGAGGGGAGCTACCACTGCTCCTGTGAGGAAAAGCTCCGCTACTACACCTAACTGGCTTATAAATTCCCTTGTTTCTTGTTCTTTTAACCGCATCAGGCTTTTAGCTTCAGTACTCATGTAATCTTTCAAGTCGCCTCCAGAAACTATTGTCGCGATGATTCCCTCAAGAAATGCTGAATACTTTGCAGAAGGAGCTCTTTTAGCTGCTTCCTTTAAAGCCTTTAAAATGTCGTATCCAAGCATTTCGAGGTCTCTTGCTATGTTTTTTGCTTCTTCCCTTATCTCTTCATCGATCTCTTCGTTAGCGAGGCTCATTATCACGCGGTCAGGAGGGACTCCGGCGCTTGTCATGGCGGCCATGTAACTTGCCGTAGACGGGAGAGCGGTCTCTATCTTTCTTTTCCTTGCACCAGCTTTACTGTTTGGGTAAATAAGGAAGGCTCCAAAGGTTATTAGCGCACATAAGGGGGAAAGAATGATGGCTAACAACCACATAAAATGTCCCAAAATTAGGAAAGTTAAGATAAGAGGAATAAGGAAACCTAAAAGGCCTGCAAGTATTGTTGAAAATATGGTTAGGCTTAAATAAGTCCTCAAAGAAACGTCTAGTCCTGCTTTACGTAGGGCTAAACCAAGGTCAGAAAACTTATCCAAATGGGGCTCTAAATATTTACCAATTCGGAGATAAGCAAATCTACGAATAGTTTTACTCATAATTATCGCCTCACGAAAACCCATATAAAACCGATATTAAAGGAAGGAAACAATTTTAGATCAACTCACGAACCGCCCTTGCATGCATCTCTTCAGGATTACTATAATACTCCCTTATCAGCCCCCCTACATCGAGATAGTTTGAGATTCTTTTCTTAACCATCCATCTGAGAACGGTTTTACGCCTCTCAATTTCATCCCAAATATCCTTCTCACTCATCCCAGTATTTTCCGAAATCTCTTCCAAAGTGTAACTACGCCCAAAGAAAGTAAAGGTATCCTCCTTAGGGTTCCATGCAAAAAGCTTATTGGTTATCAGCTCATTAGTCACGGGATCTGTACCAACAATTTCCTGAACAACAATAGCTCTACGAATATGGCGACCTCTATACCTCACCTTTCTTTGAATAGCTACCAAGTCAAGGGCTTGTAACATGGCCCTTGGAATGTTCATAGGTTCGCTTTCAAGACGGCGAATAACACCTTCAACACTATCAGAGTGCATTGTTGACAAGCCGCCATGACCAACGCTTAAAGCCTGAAATAGGGTGTAAGATTCTTCACCCCTGATTTCGCCGACTACTATGTAGTCAGGGCGCTGTCTTAAAGCTGCTTTGAGCAGGTCAAACATCGTGATCTCTCCCCTCTTCCTGCCACCGGGCTGTCCTGCTCCGCCAAACCCTGTTCTAGCAACGCTTGGAATCCAGTTCTGATGGGGTATGTTTAGCTCGGCTGTGTCTTCTATCGAGATTATTTTTAGGTCAGGTTTTATGAACATGCTCAAACAGTTTAATATGGTGGTTTTTCCTGAAGCTACTCCGCCTGCTACGAGGACGCTGATACGGTGCTCTATAGTGAACCAGAAAAAGGCAGCCAACATAGGGTCTAACGTGTTAAAAGCTAGGAGATCGCTTATGGTTAGCGGATCTGCCCTGAACTTTCTTATAGTAAAGGTGCTTCCTCTCTGGGTTACTTCTTTCCCGAATGTTAGTTGTATACGACTACCATCAGGGAGTGAAGCGTCTAAGAGGGGGCTTGCCACGCTTATGTGCCTTCCGGATCTTTGAGCCATCTTAATTATTAAAGAGTCAAGCTCTTCAGCTTCATTAAACGCTACGTTAGTGGGGATAGACTCGTATTTTCTGTGCCAAATATAGATAGGTATGCCTACCCCGTCACAGCTAATATCTTCTATCATGTGATCTTTTAACAAGGGTTCTATTGAACCCATGCCCACAAAATCTCGCGTTATATAGTAAAATATCTTGTCAAAGCCTTCATCACTAACATTAATACTATAATCCTTAACGATTTCTATCAACTTCTTTCTTAGGTATTCTGAAGCTTTTTTCTTATCCTTAAGGACGGAAAAATCGATGTCAAGCTCTTCAACCATGATTTCTCTAACCATTCTCAAGATCTCTTCTTCTTTCGAACTAAGAGGCGTCTCAACAACAATATATCTTGTCTGTTTCGTCTGCGGATCTGTTTGAATCAAACAATAGGCAAAAGGATCTATTAGAGGATAAGTCTCTTCAAGAAGAGGGTGCTTCTCTATGTCAGAAACAGGTATAGAAAGATCAACATCTCCTCCTGCCTCGGCGAAAGAAGCTTTAAAGCCTTCCATATCAAACTCTTCATCAAAATCTTCCCTCAATAACGATTCAAGACTAGGTTCGCCAGTTTTTTCCTCTTTTTCCTTCATTTCTGCAGCTTCTTCCTTATTCTTATTTTTTCTTTTAATTTTCATCCGTTTTTGCCTCATTTTTAACGATTTACTGTGCAAAAACTATAAACCTTAAACGAAACCGTTTTACCTTTCAAAGCGATGACACTAACCTGATAATATCTACTGATCCATTTTCTATATACTTGACGTAGTGGTTTGGCAGCTCGCTAGACAATTCTCCTTCAAAGTCTATGCTGGAAACACTAATACCTGTAAGGAGTGCGGATACGCTGAGGGAAATAGTCTTATTGGTAAAAGCTAAAACTTCAACATTACCGTCCACTAAAGCAAAGTTTACAAAAATCCTTTCTCCATAAAGATAGTTGGGCAAATCAATCTTAAACTGGGCTAAAACAGAGCCATCACTTCCTTGAGAATGAGACCCTAAAATATACACGTTATAAACAGAATCAGCAACACTATTAGCAATTTTTCC
Source organism: Candidatus Wukongarchaeum yapensis (assembly GCA_016840425.1). Lineage (GTDB taxonomy): Archaea > Asgardarchaeota > Wukongarchaeia > Wukongarchaeales > Wukongarchaeaceae > Wukongarchaeum > Wukongarchaeum yapensis. The sequence continues at coordinate 2,472 of JAEOSI010000075.1, read as the reverse complement.
CAACCCCTGTTCCAAACCCTCCTCACTAATGTTATCTGACAAATCGCTAAAAGTTTCATTAACCGCTACAACCAAAGAAAGCCCAATCAAAAACATGAACATATATGTGATTACAACATGCACCATATCTATCACGTCACCCAAACCAAGATTATCCTACTAAACCAACTCCTGTCTTAATCCTATGTAAGAAGTGCTACGTAGTGTAAGAGGCGAAAACTTCCGTCACAATCGTTTTAACTACCACCTCACTATTAGTTGTGGCAAAATCATAAGGAACTTCAGAATCGTCCACACCGTTAATAGACGCGCTAATCACAAGACGAGTTAGTCCCGTAGTGGTAAACTTTTGAGTAGTTTGAGTTGTACCATTGTTCATAGCAACTAAACTATAACTTTCCCTTACAACACCGCCAGCGGAGAGAAGACTAGTTCTCGCCTCCACCAACCTGATCATATAAACTGTAACATACATAATACCGCTAGTCGTATCATTAAATACCTCAACCCCAACTCTATAGTTTAAACTTACTTGGTAACCCACACCATCAGGGTCTCTGGATTCTGTCACATTGGACATAAACGGATACTTAGGGTTGCTACCAATCACGAAACTACGGGGAACAGATCTGTCAGGTCCATTCACATATCTCGACTCTCCCGGATCCAAACCAAGCAAATTACGACTAACATCTAATCTATAATCTAGAGAACCTAAACTCGTAGTGCCTAGAATTGTCTGATTAGGAAGACCTGTATCCTCCAAGCTCATAATTAAGCTGATTGAAGCTCCATCCGAAAATAATAAGCGGCCATCATCCATATAAACATCAATTACTGTTTTCGCATTAACTCCTTGACGGCTAACACTTAAAACTCCTCCATCAAAATCCAGAAGATAGTTTTCCATAGATCGTAGGGTGGATTCATCGTTCATACGATCAACAAGGGGTAAAATCAAAACCACTCCAGCAGCAACTCCGATAATAATAATGGAGAAAATTAACATAGTGGCCACAATAGGGCTAACTCCTCGTCTACCTTTCTTAAAAGGCTTAAAACACCGAATCAACAGCATGAAAACACACACTTCCTTAAAAGAAACTCCAACCTTTCTCTCCTCATAAAACAACGTTTACCCGTATTTACTCTGAAGGATAGCGAAAAAACCCGTAATTCAATCTGAAAACTGAGCTAAAATCGAACAAAGAAAAAACTTAAACCCAGCAATCAGTAATTATCAGATTAAATATACGTTTAAGAAAGTTATAAAGATCACGGAGAAAAACAAAGATAAAATATACCACCTAAAGACCAAAAACGGATTAAAATTACTTAAATCACGAAACTAACATTATTACTAAGCCTTTCTCTTCTTTTTACACCCAATTTAAGTGAAAGAAAAAATAGGAAGAAAAAGAAGAAAGAAAAATTTTAATCTAAAAAATATTTAATTTTCTTTCTCCTTCTTAAAACCTTAGCTTAAAGTTAGCGAAATACTGTCTACCGAAGCGTCCCAGATCCTTATGAAAAGCCAAAAATCACCTGAAGCGGTAACACCTGACCAACCAGAATCATCTAAAGCTTTTGTAAGCTCTAAACCAGTTTCATCTTGAGCATCATCCCAGGCAGTAGCACCAGCCCAAGGCCCTTGATCCTGGTGAGTTTGATCAACAGTCCAATCAGGATCAGTACCTGTACCGGCAAAAAACACGTCATAGTGGTGCCAACTGTTGCTATAATGACCGTCTTTTATGTAGATGTGGATTGTCGGGTCATAGGTGCCAGTATTATATCCGTCGAATTGTACGAATACACCATCATAATATCGATCACTCGTACCGGTTGCATAGTAGAGGTGAGTAACTTGACCAGCTAGGGAGGGACCCCAATCACCGTCAAGCGATTGTATTTTAGTAGTATCATCATATTTTTGGGTGTCTCCTGTTCCTTCGTCTTGATAGCTCCATGCTTTAATTACCAAGCGCATTGTGGTCGTATCGCCAGTAAATTGACCCGGAGTGGTATACTCTAGGCTTGTTGCTGTGTCGTCATCCGTAGTTACACGGACCTTTATAGTGTCGCCTGCCTCTAATTCATCTGCTGCAGTGTCTGTGCTGAGAGTTATAGCTACCTTACTTGCAGAATCAAGACTTTTTTCCTCTTCCAGTGCCCATGAATCCACTTTTACATTGTCTTTTAACAGATCAGCGCTTTTAACACTCGTATCCGCAGTACCCATATTACGGACAGTTACAGTAACTTTATCACAAAGACCGTTAGTATTAGCGTCTTGCCATGAATCTACGCTTTGTACTACTGGTTCTGGTGAACCGCTTATCATGGGCATTACGACGAGGAATACCATGGCGGCTGCGGCAACAGTTATAGCGATGAGTAGTACTGTGGCAACAACAGGAGAAACAGCTCTCTTCCTACGCTTACACAACTTAGAAATCTTAGACAAAAACA
>JAEOSI010000074.1 GCA_016840425.1 Candidatus Wukongarchaeum yapensis | reverse complement strand
CCTCTATCCTTAGCTCTTCAATTGTTTCAGGGTTTATTAAAGCAGTTTCTTCTGGGGCTTTTTCTGTAAATAATAAACGAAGTCTTTTTTCCAAAACCATTATTTGTCTACCTTCATTCTTTTTTTTAAGTTTTGGGCTTACTAGAGCTTTTAAAAGAACGATATGAATTATGGATAGGTAAGAGAAAGTAAAATCTTTTGTTATTTTTATCGTTTTGTATCAAATTGATCGCATATTCCAGGCACAAAAACTTCAGCGCCACTTATTTCTTCTATTTTTTCAGCAAGAAGCTTGGGTTTGTTTCCTTCACCATGAACGATGTAAACCTGCTCTAAATTTTTTAAGGAGGATATAAATCTTAAAAGCCCACCTTGGTCAGCGTGGGCGCTAAAATCAAAAAATTTTACTTCGCTCTCAATCTTAACTGTTTCTCCGCTAGGCAACTGAATAGTTTTTTTTCCATCCATAAGCGAGCGGCCGCGCGAACCTTGTACTTGATAGCCTGTAAGCGCGATTAAATTTTTGGGATCAGAGGCTAAATGTTCGAGATAGTGGATAACAGGACCTCCTTCAAGCATGCCGCTTGTTGTTGTTATGATACAAGGCTCTCCTTCTTTTAAAGGTTCATCACGATCAGTGACTGTTCTAAAGATGTTTGACTTAAACGGATTTTTCCCTGTATATCTTATAGATTTTTGGATTTCTGGGCGTAACCATTCCCAATAGAGTGTATAAATCTTGTTGATTTTGCGAATCATACCGTCAATAAATACCGGGACTTCTTGGAGATATTTGCTACTTATGTAAGCTTCGATGGTTAGCATAACTTCTTGAGCACGTCCCACAGCAAAAACCGGTATAATGACTTTTCCTCCCTCATCGATAGTCGTTTTTATAGCTTTTAAAAACTCTTTTTCCATCTTTTTTAAACTTGGATGCTGATCCCAAGGCGCGCCATAAGTACTTTCAACGATGAGATAATTTATCGGAGGCAAATTAAGATCTAATTGGTGTAATGTCCGAGTGTGGCGTGTGTTTATGTCACTAGTATAAAGGAGTATTTTCCCCCCAGGACCCCCTACCCTTAACCCTATCATCGATGAACCAAGTATGTGACCAGCTCTGTACAGCCAAAATTCGTCCTTTTCTTCGCCTCTACCTATCTTAGTCTTTACACGATATCGAATATCTTGGGCATATTTTCGCACAAAATGCACATCATTTAACTCATAAAGCGTAGATTCATCATCACTACCGTTAGTAGCTTTGCTTTCGTTTTTACTTAATCTGATATGGTCGATCCATAACTTTTCAGAGATGTCTTGAGTCGGAGGCGTAGCATAAAAGGGAACCTTTAAATCTTTAACTAAGCGGGGAACATACCCACTATGATCTAAATGGGCGTGGCTAAGTATCAGAGCTTCAAGTTCATCAATACTTTCTACTCTAGGATAAATATCTCCCTTCTTCTCTATTCCTCCCTCTTTTCCTTCGGTTTGGCCAACCATTATGCCAGCGTCAAAAAGAAAACGAGTGTTTTTAGTTTCTACATAGATGCAGGATCTTCCTACTTCTTGGGCGCCGCCTAAAAACCTTAAAATCACTTCTTCTCAGCCCCGTAATAGAATTACAATATTCTATTCAAAAATATCTTAACTTGATGAAAAATCTAAGATTATTGAGCTCGTGTTAGATAGTTCATAGCACAGGATATAAGGTGTTCAATACTTTCAATCATTGAGATGCTTATTGATGCTAAAATCTCTTGATAAACATCTTGAGATAGACTTTCTTCTTTTATCTCTTCTTCTGTTCTTGAAATCTTTTCTTTTACCTGTCCTAAATAGGAAATGTCTTTTTTGAGTATCATTTCACCTATTTCTTTTTGGAGTTCATCAAACCCTTCTTTATTCATTTCCTTGTTAGAGAAAAGTAATGATTTCAAAATTTTGCCTAAAGCTTTTTCTACACGTAATAATGGCATTTGCTCTGGAACGGACATCCTAATGCCAGCCTCACCATGATCATTGTTAAAAGAGTTCTATAATATTTCCTAACAAAAAATAATGTGTAATAATTTTTAATTTTATTTCATCAAAAAAGGATTTTTGCTACTTTACGGAGCATTTCTAAACCTTGTACTTCTGTATCAAAAAGCGGAACTTCCGTGAGTATAAAATCCTCATAATACTCTTTTATAGTTTGTATGGATTCTGACTGCACTTTTTTCCGAGCCATACAAAAAGCACAATCTTGGGAATCGGGAGCTATCATGTTGACCACTACGTGTTTTACAGGTATTTCGTATTCATATAACGCTTGTAATAGCCTCTCAGTTTCAAAAATCGCCATCTGGGCGGGTATAAGCACAGGTATGAACTCGGTTTTGTTAGGATCACTAAGTTCAGGTCTTGCAGCCTCGATACGCTTTTTAAAGAGCTTTAACTGTTCGAGACTAGTGTCTTTTTCATCACCACGGCCAAAAAATTTTTTTATGGTGCCTATAAAGCTTGAAAGGCGCATTCTAAGCATTATAAGCTTACCTATCCAAGAATCAAAAACGTCAGGAAGCGAAAGAAATCTTAAGGTGTGCCCCGTGGGAGCCGTGTCGAAGATTATGAGTTCATGGGTTGGTTCATCGATGTAGTCAAGTATTTTGCTAAAAGCTAAAGCTTCGTCAGCTCCGGGGGGTGTCGTATCAAACATTTCAGTAACACCAAGCATTTCAGCCTGAGCCATGACCTCAGAAGTTTCCTCGCTGCTCCTTAACTTATCTTCAGCCTCCTTCATACTCTGCTTTACATCAAACTCTATAGCCTCTAGATTAGGCACTCCTTCAATGGGGGTAGGATTGCCGCTAAGTTTTTGCTGAAAAGAGTCGCCTAATGAGTGGGCGGGATCTGTTGAAAGGATTAGTGTGCTAATACCTTGTTCAGCTGCGTAAAGTGCTGCTGCGGCTGAACAGGAAGTTTTACCCACGCCACCTTTACCGCCGAAAAAAAGAAATTTCGGCTTTTTCTTCTTTTCAAATATGTCTCGAAGTGTCATAAGATCATCTACGTCTCCTTTAAAACCTTAAGATTTCCTAGGTTTATTATTGAAAAAGGTTTAGAAATTACCTAAAAATTGAATCAATCAAATATGGTGAATATTGAAGTTAAATGTATAAAAAATGATATGTTATTAATTAGTTTCGTCGTATTAATTTGCTATCTCTTCTTTTTTTTCCTGATTTTTATTTTCAAACCTGAGGCTTGAAATTCAAAGAAAAATAGTAGGACTATCGATATCATAATTGTGATCGTCATAATAATGCCTACAGTATACCATTCTTCGGTGAAATCTTTAGGAGGCTCAGGTTCTTCCAGCAACACTCTTATTTTGAGACTGTTGGAAAAAGCGTTATAGATCGTGGACCCTGAAGCGTTATAATATGTGGCTTCCGAAGGCAGAAGGGTATAATTTCCAGCGTTAATCGCTTCTAAGACGACCGTATAATTAACTGTCTGATTTACCGCGATCTCTTTGTAGAAATGCCAGAGATTCCCAGTGACCTTAAACAACCAAGAAGGGTAAGGCGGATCCGTACAGTTAACGTTTCTTGCAGAAAAGTTTCCATGATTAGTGATACTGACCCGGATCACTACGATGTCTCCCATAACAGGCGAGGTTGAATTAGAAGTTTTCATTAAAGACAGAAAGGGGATGTCTAATGTTTGTCTTGTACTAACTGCTTGAAAGTTAGAAGTGCTACTATTTTGTAAAAAAATGTTTCCTGTCACGAGAAAGCATATGAACAAGGCCATGATCATCCGATTCACTACTGAGACCTCAGATTAAAAGAAAATTTGCATATTATCAACAACTTTCTAACAATTTAAAAAACTATAACAGAAGGTATTGATCAGTTAAAATTAAAATATTTTGGTTATAAAACTATTTTAAAAAAAACACTATACCTTATTTTCGGAGAAATATTTGAAAATATTTTTAGAATATTATGCTATCATCTTATTTGAGATTCTATTTTAGAACTTGATAATTGACAATATGAAAATTTTTTTATAACCTTTCTCAGTAAAACTAACCTTACAGAAAAATAAATATGTTTAAAATTATAACTTTTCTAAGGATAAAATAAAATCTGTCAAAAAAATTCAGGGTTTAAAATAACTTGGGCGGCTATTTGAGGTCTAATCAATGGTTCTAGTTTTAAAACTTGTTGTGGCAGGGGAAGGCGGCGTTGGAAAGACTTGTCTAGTGGAACGTTTCTGTTATGGAAGATATTCTGACCAACGAGCGACAATAGGAACAGGATTTGGTGCAAAAGTTATCGATATAGATAATCAAAAATTAAAGCTTCAGATATGGGATTTCGGCGGAGAAAAACAGTTTCGTGTTCTTTTGCCTAATTTTGCCAGGGGGGCTGCAGGGGCGTTAATGTGTTTTGATATGACAAGATATTCAACGTTTTTACAGCTGGAGGACTGGTTTGATATTTTAAGGGGAAGCACGGATAACATACCTATTATTTTGATTGGTACTAAAGCGGATTTAAGGAGTGACCGCGTGGTTTCGTTAGAGGTGGCAAGAGAATACGTACAGAAAAGGAGTTTAAGCGGGTTTATTCAGACTTCTTCTAAAGAGAATCTCAATGTTTATGAAGCTTTTAGGGAAATTAGTGAGAGGATGCTTAAAAAAAGACAGAAACAGTTTCAGTTTCGATAGGAGTTTTTGAGGAGGCTCAGTTCCCGTGGTTTCTTTAAAGTCTGTTGAAGTTTTTTGTAAAATTTGTGATAAGAAAATTTTAGTGGAAGTTGATGAAGATGAGATTAAAAATTCTCCCGTGGACCCTACGAGTATCACTTTTGTTCATGGTGATCCGCCCCACGCCCTAACGTTTTATTTGGACAAGAATCTTTTTGTAAGAGGAATAGATACGGCGGGAATCACGTCGGTTGAACCGGGAAGGGTAGAGGTTGAGGAAAGGTGGATTAGGGAGAATTCTGAGCTTGTGAAAGATGTTAGATTTAACCATTTCAAAGGAGTTCTTATAATAGACAATTTGGAAAAAAAGTATAATGATGCTTTTGCGCCTTTAGAAGTCATGCCTCAAAACGTATCTACTCTGGAATTAAGGTTTGAGAACGCTTCCGATAGTGGAGAAAAATTTATTCGTTTGAATATGTTAGGGGAGCAGTTGTTAGTGACTGGAAGTAACAGGATGCATTTAGTAGTTTTTCTTAAAGAAGAGCTTCGTAAGGAAAGTATTTTGTGGTTTTTAGAATTCGCAGAAATTCTAGGGGGAGGATACAGGACAGATATGTTGGGCGCCTCTTTAAGTTATTTGGATTCTTGCATTTTGCGCGCGCCAAAACATGGCCAACTTTCGCTTCTTAGAAACATGGTAAGCTACTAATCCGACCATTTGCTTACTCTTCTTTTTTAATCGAGTGTTGGCTATCTTTCTTTTTGAGAGGTTTTAGGGAATCTGAACGTTGGCATACATCAATTCATAGCAGCGTTATACTTATAAATAAACCAAACCATTAAAAAACAAAAAGATAAGTGGGGAAAAAGTTGCGTCTTGAAAAAATCCGTGTATAAGGATATAATGCACGGCGTAACACCAGTCCCTATGGAAAGCAGCATAACAGAAGCCGCAAAAATAATGAACAGAAAACTTATTGGAAGCGTTTTAGCCGTTAAAGACGGGGAGCCGGTAGGAATGCTCACAGAACGCGATATTTTGCGAAAAGTCGTAGCAAAAGGTAAAGACCCTAGAACAACGTCAATATATGAGGTTATGAGTTCACCTCTAATAACTACACATAAAGACACATCTCTACCAGAGGCTTTAAAAATTTTTAGAAAACACTACATACGAAGACTACTCATCACAGACGATGATGGAAAAATCGTCGGCATAATAACTCACAGAAACGTGGTTTTGTCAATATCTACCACATACTTTGCAAAACAACGGGCGAGAAGATCCATACTCAGCAACGAAGCTATGGTCTAATAATCATACGATCTTAATCAAAAACTTAATAATTAGGCAAGGTATTCATTATTTGAACAAGGTAGGGGAACCTACGACCCTTATTTTACTGCTAAAATTAACAAAAAAAATCCCCTATCTCCGTTTTTTAAAGTTTTTAAAGAGAAAGGTTTGTAAAAATGCGCGGTGAAAAGGGGTTTATTTACGAAATTTTTTCATCATTTCAAGGTGAAGGCAGTGCTTTGAAAGGATCCTGTTATGGTAAAAGACAGATTTTTATAAGATTTACAGGTTGCAATATTGCCCTTGGCGATTTTGGATCACAGCATTCGGGATGTATATGGTGTGATTCTCCTAATTCTAAGGAAAAAGAAGTGGAAGAAGTAAATGTTCAAAGTACGCCTGGAACCATAGATTTCCAAAGATATGCAAATCCTTGTTCTGCAAAATTTGTTTTAGAGCAGGTCAAAAGGCTAGAATCCCCTGATTTGCATTCAATCTCGTTTACAGGCGGAGAACCTCTTTTTCAAAATGATTACTGTAAAAACTTGGCTGAATTCCTTGTAAAAGAAGGATACATTCTCTATCTTGAAACCAATGGAAGTCTTCCCGAAGTTGCAAGGGAGGTAGTTCATCTTTTTGATTACTGTTGCTGTGATGTAAAAGATCGAAGTTCGGGAGCATCGGATGAAAAGAACTGGGAAAATTTAATAAATAAAGAAATTGAAACAATGGAAATTTTCAAGGACACAGGGAAAGAGGTTTTTGCAAAGGTTGTCGTGACACAAAACACGACCGAAGAAGAGGTTTCTTGGATAGCTAAAAAACTAGAAGAAATAGACGTTCCTTTATGCCTTCAAATAGTGACACCTTACGGGGCGATTAAAAAAGCGCCAAACATCCAACACGTTTTTAAACTAACAGAAAAAGCTGCAGAATATTTATCCCCAAAAAATATCGCCATAAGCACCCAAATGCACAAAGCAATAGGCATCCTCTAAGTTCAAGAAAAAAAAATGTTTAAGTATTATACGCGTTGCTTTATTACCCGACTGACCTACTTATTTTTTGTTGTTTTTGATTTAAGAAAATTTTTTCTAAAAAGGGGAAAAATGTTGAAAAAAGTAGTTTATGAGCTGCCAGACGTTCAATCAAGTAAATCACTAGTTAATTTATCGATTAAAAGAGTTGGAGTAAAAGGTGTTAAGAGGCATATTTTAAGGGAGAGAGAAGGACAATACCGAGAGTTAAACACCGTTATCGATGCATATGTTGACTTAGGGGCCTTGAGCAGGGGCATTCATATGAGTCGGTGTTTGGAAGTTATAGATGAAGTGATACAAAGCGCGGGTCAGAAAAAAATCGTTGATACAGAGGGACTTTGTGCTTCGTTAGCAAGAAGACTTCTTGAAAGACAAGAAGCAGCTACAAGAGCTGAGATAAATCTCAGGGCAGACTATTATTTACCAAGAAAAACGCCTACTACGGACATCGATATTCAATCTCTTTATGAGCTGTTTGCAAAAGCAGTTGCCACTAAAAATGGTAACGAGGTTTCTTTAAGGAAAACAATAGGGGTAGAAGTTTTCGGCATAACGATTTGTCCTTGTGCACAACAACTAGTTAAACAATATGCCACGGAAAAACTGAGTGAGGAAGGAGTATCTGAAGAGGTTATAAATAAAGTTTTAAAAGTGGTTCCCTTTGCTTCTCACAACCAAAGAGGAAAGGGCACCCTTTGTGTAGAAACAGATGAAGAGTTTCGAGTAGAAGCTGATGTGCTTATCGATATTGTTGAAAATTCGATGAGTGCTCCAATCTATGAACTTCTTAAAAGACCTGACGAACAAACTCTAGTTATAAAAGCCCATAGCAACCCTCAATTCGTAGAAGATGTCGTCAGACTAATTCTTAAAGGATTTTACAATCGATATGGCGACAAGCTTCCAGATGACACGGTGATTCTTGCAAGACAGGTAAATTTTGAAAGCATTCATCTACACAACGCCTTCGCAGAAACAATAACTACGCTAGGAGAACTTAAAAAAGATTTAGAAAAAAGCGAAAACAACACGAGATTAGATGAAGTTTAAACATAAAGAGAGAGAAAAGTCAAGATGTTCAAAAAACTAGAACACTTTAAAAACAAAGTAGGAAAACACCCTAAGGAGGAAAATAGTGATGAAGTTCGGATTAAATATCGATGATAGAAGACTGGATTTCAGCTGCGCCCACTTTCTTACAGGCCATGAAACCTGCGGCTCTCTTCACGGACACAACTACAGGGTTAAAATAGATGTTTTAGGAGATATCGACCCAGATTACATGGTTATCGATTACGCTAAACTAAGAGAAACCATAAGAAAAGTAAGCAAAGAAATCGACCATATGATACTCATCCCAGGAAACTCGCCAAAAATCGACATAAAAAACGAGGGAGAAAACATTTTAATCTACAAAAAGAATGGAGCAAAACTCTATAACTTCCCGAAAGATGACGTGGTTATTTTACCGATAGAAGCAACTACCACCGAACTATTAGCTAAGTATTTCTATGAAAAACTTTCAAAGATAATGAAAAACGTCGGATTACGGATTACGATCCAAGAATCAGAGGGATACTTAGCTACATATCCCATTGAGGAATAAGGGGTTTTAGAGATCAATAAGGCAACTTTCAAAGCCTGCCCTCTTGTTTTAATCGCTCGATAAGCGGGTCTTTTATCCCTGCTTCCCTAAATCCCTTAGCTCTTAAGATACAAGAATCACATTTACCACAAGGAACTTCCCCGCCTTCATAACAACTCCAAGACCATTCTAAAGGCGCATTCAATTCGATTCCCAATTCAACTATTTCCCTTTTCCCCTTATAAAGCAAAGGAGTTTCTATTCCCATTTCTACGCCGTATTCCGCTCCAATCTTGCTTGCTACATTCATTAACTCGTTAAATTTTTCATAATACTCTGGCCTACAATCAGGATAACCAGAATAGTCCAAATAATTAGCAGCTATGAAAATTTTTGCATCTATATCTCGAGGCTTTATGTTCTTTCTTTCAATATTATCCAAAAGCAGGGATTCTAAATAAGAGGCTGCTAAAACTATGAGAAAAGTGTTTCTCATAGGAACGTAAGTTATTGGGACATCCTTCATATCCTCTACAGCTCTTCCTTTAGGAGTTTCAAACAATTCCGGGCTGGTAAGCGCACTATACCAAGCAACCTCCTTAAACGGTGAAATATCTATTATTTTATGAATTATGCCGAGTTTTTCAGTCACCTTTTGAGCGCTTAAAACTTCCTTGCTTAATTTTTGACAGTAATGAACTGTAATTGCATGAACCTCATAACCTAAACTTTTAGCAAAGGCAGAAGTAGTCGTTGAATCTAAACCGCCACTTAATAGAACCACAGCTATTTTAACCATAATAACCACACCAGTTATTTTCAGATTCTGA
>JAEOSI010000073.1 GCA_016840425.1 Candidatus Wukongarchaeum yapensis | reverse complement strand
TTGTTCTGGTTGTTCTTTGAGTGTTCTTAACGGTTCTTTAAACCTTCTTAAAGTATTACAAAGACTGGTAAACGCTAATCGTTCTGTATCTTCTACAGAACAGGACTTAGAGTTTATTTTTGATGCTTTAAATTTCCACCAAACACTGGGGTTAAAAACTGGAGGGAGATCGCCTTCAATGTCTGATGATTACCTCTTTTTTAGTTTGATGGGTAGGTTGCAAAAAACGTATGAAGATTGGGTTGAAGACGATTTAAGTCCATTCATCCTTTTTGTAGAAGGTTCAATTCCTACAGGTTTTGATGGAAATTACTGCATTATTGGGGAGGATCCGCCAAACACCCCTAAAACTTTTCAGGATTTAGTTCTTAAGTTTGCGGAAGAAGCAGCTTATGTTTTTGCCATTGGTACCTGCTCTTCTTTTGGCGGTGTTCCGAGCGGGAATCCAAACCCAACTCTTGCAAAAAGTCTAGGCGAGTTTCTTGAGGAAAACGGGGTTAAAAGGCTAATCGTTAATATACCCGGTTGTCCTCCACACCCTGACTGGTTTTTTTTAACGCTTACAACGGTTCTCGATCTACATTATTACTATTATAACGATATTTTATCTCCTTCGAGGGGCGATTTGAGATACACAATAAGGAATACTAATAGCGCTTTAAGGGACTTTTTGGACGAGGATAATAGGCCGAAATTCATTTATGAGAAGCCCGTTCATGAAAATTGTCCTTTGAGGAGCAGCTATGACCAAGGGAATTTTGCCACAAGTTTTGGAGAGGAAGAACTTAAATGTTCTTGGAAGCTTGGTTGTAAGGGTCAGGTAGCTTATGCTGACTGTTCTTTGAGGAAATGGAACAATAGAGTTAATATGTGCCCCCAAGCTGGAGCGCCTTGTATTAATTGTGTTGGGAAGGGTTTTCCTGACCTTTTTGGACCTTTTTTTGAAGAGATTGAGAAAGAATCTCCTATTCGTGGATTAAAAGCGGTTACAGCAGGTAAAGTTGTAGGCGCTGCAACAGCGACAGGGATCGCGGCTCACGCCATTAGGAGAAAAATGTTGAAAGAAAGAGAAAAGAAGGAGATAGAGGAAGAAGAGGAGGAGTTTTCAGAAACATGAGTTCAGTAAGGATCATTGTAAATCCTTTCTCTAGAAGTGAGGGAGGATTGGGTGTAGCCCTCGATTGGCAAGGGGATGGTTCAGATTTAGGCGTAACCCAAGAAGCAAAAGTTGCAGGCATGGTGTGGCGGGGAATTGAAAGGATAGTTCAGGAAAGGAACCCCCTTGATGCTCCCATCATTGCTCAAAGAATTTGCGGTGCCTGTTCTATGGAGCACATGAGCGCTTCAACTTTAGCTTTAGAAAATGCTTTAGAATTGGCTCAAGATGACTTTCCAAGAAACGCGTTATTGATAAGGAACATTGCTACAGGGCTTAGTTTCATAATAAACCATCTTTACACTTTGTATGTAAAAATGTTTCCTGACTATTCAGGCCTCCTTTTACACCTGATAAGTAAAGGATCTTCCGCTTTTAACTTAGGATTTGAAGGTGATAGCGAGGTTTACAGTCCTTGGGAAGATAAGCAGGTTAGCGGGATTGTTTATGGTGCTTTACAAGGCATTTACGAGGCTAATCCTGATCCAGGAGATTTTTTATCAGAAGTTCAGAAGATAAGTATGTTTGATCCTTTTGCACCTTGGTCTTCTTATATGCAAGCTTTAAACATTAGGGAGAAGATGGGGGAAGCTTTGGCTATTTTTGGAGGAAGATCGCCTCATTCTCATTTTGTAGTTCCTGGGGGTGTGACCTCGGTTCCATCTATTACGGGTATAAGCCATGTGAAAAGTCTTATTTTAGAGATGGCGCGCTTTGTGGGAACTGACTTAATTTATGATAGAGCCTTGAATCTGCCTTCTGGTATTAATCCTTATTCTAGAGCGAGAGAGATCGTTATAAGCATGGCTAATAAGTACGGTTTAGAGTGGGTTTCGGGTACGCTTAGCAACGATTTGGGAAGAATTGATGTGGAGACAAATAGCAACGCTTTTGATCTAATAGGTGAGCTTACAGATTACGTGGGTAATCGGTATTCTATGTATGACATAGGTATAGGAGTCAGTAGATACTTATCCTTTGGCTGTTTAGCCGATCCTGATGCTAGTGAGGGGGGTGATCCTAATAGGGGCATGCTTCATCGGGGAGGATTTTCGATAAATGGTAGTTTGGTCGACTTTGAAAGTTCTAAAATCGTTGAAAAAATAGGAAGTTCGTGGTATGATAAGGGAGAAGGAGGGCCCGGAGATATCAGTTCTTGGGAGGTTTGTGAACCTCAAACTACTCCTCTAACGCTTTGGAATGATAAATATTCTTGGATAAAAGCGCCAAGGTATGATGGTTATGTAGTTGAAGTTGGTTCCTTGGCTAGAATGATTATAAACGGCTGGTATAAGCCCTCTGATGAGGGTATTTTAAAAGGAGATTTGTGGAGTAGTTCGGTTATGGATAGAATTCATGCTAAAGTTTTAGAGACGCAACTTTTCTGCCTTTTAGCTTTATGGTGTATTGATGAGCTGGAAAAGGAAGTGAAAATTAAGGGTAATAAAGATGTTTATAACCAGTTTAAGTTGCCTGAAAAAGGAGAGTTTGAGGGAGGTGGCCTTATAGAGTCCCCAAGAGGTGCTTTAGGTCACTGGATAAAGATAAAAGATAAGAGTGTTACAAATTATCAGGTTATTACACCCACAAACTGGAATGCTAGTCCAAGGGATGAGGAAGATAAAGGAGGGGCTATGGAACAAGCTTTAACTAACCAAGCTACTGCTTCAAACATCTTGATTGAGTATATTAATACAGATAATCCATCATTGAGTATACCTTTACATGGATTGTTACATGCGGTAGAACTCTCGAGAATTGTGAGGAGTTTTGATCCCTGTGTTTTATGTGCTAGCCACTAACTTTTCAAAAAACAAAGCCTGATATCACTTATTTACATTCTTTTAAACGTTTTATTAGAGATTTTAGTTCTTCTTTACCTGTTTTTGGTAATGGTGGTAATCCTAAGGATTTTCTAGCCTCTTTTTGAACTTCCGTCATCTTAAAAACATACCCTGTATCAAGGATTCTTTTCAAGAAATTTCGGAAGAGCAACGGCTTATCCTCAGGCTTTTGTCCCCTCCGTTTTTCAATGCTTAACTTTCTAGGGCTAGAATTGGTGGATTTATTTAGGATATCTTCTTCACAAAGAAAGCAGGAAGTGCATAACCATAACTTATCACGGAGCTCTTCTCTTTCAAGTTTGTCTAAATTTAAAAAAACTTTAGCCCCTGAATCCTTATCAACCTCAGTGACAGGACATAATCTCGAATATTTTAATCTTTTTTTATTTTTCTTTTCTAAATTCAAGAATTGTTCTCCCAATTTTAGTTTATATTGAAAAGATTTTAGGAAATATTAAAAAAAAGGAAAATTGGTTTTTTATTACTGTTTCAACTTTCTAGGTAGATTAGTTCGCGTAAAGCGTAGCCTTCGTCGTCGTACATTCCTCGGAGACAGTTGCCGTAGGTTCTTCCAAGAAGTTTAACACCTGCTCCTTTTGCCATGTCCTTAACTGTGCTTATTGCGCATGCTGCTTGGACTGGCGATATAGCGTTGAAAACTATTTCTGCATTAGGTTCTTTCAACGGATCGAATTTAGCGCTTACGCCAAGGTTGCTGAGACGTGTAGCTGCTAAAGCTTCTCCAAATCTGACACTTTTCCCTGGGTGGGGTAAGATTATTTTCAGAGGCTCTGCCTTCAATTTTTCAGTGGCTTTTGCAGCGAATTGAACAAGGTCTTTTTGTTCTTTTCCTGTAAATATGAGACCAACGCCTACAACGCCTCTACGTAAACCATATTTTTCTTCAAGCCAGAACAAACCTTCCATTACTGGCACACTGTACATATCTCTGTCCCATTTTTTCTCCAGCTTCTGATAGCCTTCTCCGAACATTGAGAAACCTTTACCGAGTTTATATCGTTTTTCTGAGTCCTCGGAAATAGCGTTGAAAAGCCTTGTTGTCGGGCAAGTTAGCACAGTTTGACTTGCCCTTGCCAACATCATACCTTTCAAAGCAGCCCTCGTATAGTTATGGAGTTGCACGAAAACCCCCGGTCTTCCGTCAGGGGTTTCAGTTTCACTTGCACGTCTTTCGATAGCGCTTTCGCTAAAACCGCACAGCTCGACAGCTGAATTTTCTGCCCATTCATAGGATTTTGCTGTGATTAATAATCTCGTGCACCAAGAAGTTATTGCTTCACAATAACTTGCGCTCACGGGAACAACTTTTGCTTCTGCCATTTTTATCAAACCGCCTTTATAATAATCCTATTTTCTTACATAAAGGTCTCCTTTTCCGTCCTCTGCACCGTCACCCTTGTAAAGCTGGAAGGGCCCTTTGAATATCTCGTCTAAAATGTCAAGTTGTTCGTAGGTGCCGTCTGGTTCATATGTTGGGAGGATTTCCACATTACCTAAAACTAAAATGCGACCATAAGTCATTCCTGCTCCACAACAGTAGCCTGCATCGCCTTCGACAAGGATTATTCCTCTTACCTGCTTTACGCCAAGGAAGTCACCAGCGTTACCTTTAACCCTTATGTAGCCGCCTTCCATCCACTGTCCACACATCTCACCAACATTTCCTTCAACCACTATTTGTCCTCCAGTCATACCAGTTGTATCACCCCACCAGGCAGAACCCAAATAGTTGCCTGCATTGCCTTTTACTACTATTTTTCCAGCTTTCATTTCTTCGCCTACCATGTCGCCGACATTTCCTTCAACCTCTATTAGGCCGCCAGTCATCCTTGAGCCGATGTAGTTTCCGCAAGAACCTTTAATTTTAAGGATACCGCCGCTCATGAACATACCAGCATAGTGGACAAAAGGTTTACAGTTTTCTATGACCACCATTGTTTCTTCTGGCGTTGGACCGGGTTCTCCTTTAACTTCAAAATGTTCTGATGCAGGCACTTCTTTTTTACCACGCCAGATTTTCACGCTTTTAAGTTCCTCAGCAGAACAAAGACACAGACAATCGGGGGTAAGCGTATCAATTTCAAGCCTTGGAGCTTCTTTCTTGAGTTTAAAAGAAACTTGATACATAATTATTAACCTCCACTTTAACTAATAGGGTTTATTGATACAGTTTGAGGCCTTGGAGCAAAGACATCTTGTATGCGGTAATTGTTAAACGTTATACTGTACCACTTCTGGAAGTGCTCTTTAAGATCTTTAAGCATCCTTTTGTGTTCTTCGTCCTTGTAATACTGATTTATTAGGTATGTTCTTCCTCTTTCAGTTGTGATGGTTTTACCATTCTTTACTAGGAACTTTCCGTCTTTTATCACCATGTCTGCCCATAATTTCTTTTCAATCTCTTCTGGTTGGTTTGCCATGTCCACTTTTTCTGGATCTATTGGATATATTGCAACATCAGCATGGGCGCCTTCGCCTAAATGACCTTTCGACTTTAACCCAAGAAGCTTGGCGGGACCAGCCCTTGTACAGATCAATATTTCTTCCCAAGTATACTCACGTTCTAGGTTTACTAGACTGGTTTTATCCTGCACAGATTTGTGAACGGTTTCTATCATCTTATCCCGTGCTTTCTTACTCATGAGCCATGAAATAACGCGTGGGTAATACCATGCGGGACCACCGTTAGGATGGTCTGTGGTAATTACTACTCGCCACGGATCCTTAACAAGGAGACAGGTTTCAATGCCTATAGCCCACTGGATCGCGTTGAAAGGATTGTTGCTTCTATAGGTTATAGGAACTATTCCTCCACCACACTCAGCTTCAACATCACCATTAATCCATTTTGCTTTTGGCCCCAGAGCTTTGTGAATGAAAAACTCTGCCGGACCATCACTAGTCATTGTGCATGTGGGAACATCAACTATAACCTGTCCTAAGTCAGCGGACACCTGAGGATGACTGTTTATATATTCTGCCAAATCTTCTGCGCCACTACAAATTCTATGATTCTCGTCTTCACCAAAACAGTTGAACTGCAGATGTGTAAGGTGTATCACTTGCTCCCTGCTCGGGTGAGGTTTAATATCTTCCACACATTTTAGGGTATCTAAGGTTGTTGATACATTTCCTACCCTACCAAGCATGTTCGCATGTACATGGATCGTGTGAGGTAATCCAAGTTCTTCGTTGGCTTGGGCTAAGCCTCTTAATACTTGGCGCGGGGTTACATCATATTCTGGAACTACGTCATCAACGCTCGTAACATTTGAGTGATGATGGGCCCACATGTAGGCTCCACAAGGATTAACGATTTTAATACCATAGCCTTTTGTTTCAGTCATCATCCATGCGATAAAGGCTTTCAACTTCTCTATATCATTGTCTTTCACGCAATCGAAGACAAACCAGTTATTGCCGAAAACAGGAAAAACAGCTTTATCTGCATTCGGCATGTCCTCAAGCTCTTCAAAGGTATGTCTTGCATCAAGAGGAGCCATTGCAGGCTCAAAAACTGTGGTGAATCCCAGTTCAGTATACTTGACCCCTGTAGTATAGTTTGTGGGTACAGCATAACCTACAAGGGCCCTTAAGGAGTCTGTTTTTGGCACATAGTATCTCCTAAAGTCTCCAGGAAGAAGAGTTCTACCCGCGTTAACTTTGGGACCTGCCACATGAGCATGCATTTCGACGCCGCCTGGTGCAACAATCTTGCCACTTGCATCCACTTCTTTAGCATCTGATGGTACTTCGCTAACTATTACGCCATCTTTTATCATAATATCCGTTTTTTCGCCTTTAACCCCGTTAAGGGGATCATAGACGATGCCGCCTTTAATAATCATACTTTCAGCCATCATAATTCACCTCTGAAGCTTATCCACCTCTTCCATTATGCGTTCAAGTATTTCTTCATCAGACAAGACGCCATCAGGGCCATTGACGACTTTTCGCGTATATAATGGAACACCATCCATTCTATAGGCAGTACCTTCAGTCTCTATGCCGACGCTTAAACTCGGAATATAAACATTTGCCACGATAGAAGTGCAATTAGGCTTTGGATCAATCAAAACTACGGGCATATCACCCATTCTTTTTACAGCATTTTTTGGAAAGTGAGCTACAGGATCAGAAGCAATTATCAGAGCAGCATCACAGTATTCTGCAAGGGCATCTACAGCGCTGAATTCTCCCGGGCTATAGCGGGGATATCCTCTGCTATAGTCTACAGCATAGCCGTAACCAGAGATCCACGTCATCACGGAATTTGCCCCTGTGACGTTATAGTGGCCTCTCATAGGTATGATAAGAAAGCTAGTGTGATTATTAAGCTCTCTTGTAAAGCTGATAGCACATTCAATGTTAAGATATTTTCCACGGCTCATAGTAAGACCTAAGCCGAAAAATATAACTCCAAACTTTGCGTTTTTACACATGTCTATGATTTTTTCTAAATCTTCAACTTTTACGCCTGCAACAACGTCTTTTTGCAACTTTTTACCGCGAAGCAAAGCCCTTAAAGCAAGCATTAACTCAAAATCACGACCAGGTTCTATCTTTAAGAAAAGGTCTCCTTTGCTAGTAGATCTAGTTTCTCGAACATCAATAAAGACAACCTTTTTATCCTCTCTACCATTTTGAGTGAAATACCCTTTAACATTTGAAGAGTAGCGTTCAAAGTGCCGTGGATGAGCTTGTGTAGGATTACAACCCCAGAATATGATTAAATCAGCCCTGTTTTTTATGACTCCAAGAGTACATTTTGGATCGCCAACAAACTGTGTGGCCAGCAGTGTTGGTGCGTGACAGACTGAAGAAGTGTTATCAATCTTTGCCCCAACTTTTTCAGCCAGTTCCATAGACTTTCTAATGGCTTCATTACTCGTAGAAGCAAGACCATAGATCAACGGGTTTTCAGCGTTTACAAGTATTTCCGCAGCCTTTTTTATGGCTTCATCAAGAGAAGCTTCTTTGCCGTCTATGAGAACCTGTCTTTCACCATTAGATTCATGCCCTAAAAACTTTGCACGACTAATAGCACAACTGTTTACCGCTTTCACGATCTTGTTATCCTCAACGTGTATTTCGATATCGTCGCAAAGGCATCCACAAAAAGTGCAAACAACGTCTTTATATACTTCCACCATTTTTATCAAACCTCTTACTTTTCAAAAATATTAAAGAATTATTTTGTTTTTAACACCTCTTTAACCTATTTTAACATCAGTTTAACAACTTCTTTGACAGTAGGAACCTTTTCACCTTCTGCTTTTTCCATGGTCACCCTAACCGATTTAAAGTCAGGCATCCCAGTACCGTGGGTATAAGTACCACTAAGCACATTAGCCCATGGACCATAAGCTATAAAGACCATTCCAATCTCAACATCAGTGCTTGACTTCGCTGTAGCAATAACCGACCCTTCATCACTTGTGACCCTTATAGGATCACCATCATTAACACCAAGAGCCTTAAGATCCTCAGGATTAATCTCCAGCCTCGAAACTACTTCAGCATACTGTTCTGAAAGCTTTCCATACCTCTCCATCGAGGTGCCCTGCTTGATATCTCTTCCAGAGATTAAGTAAAACTCTTTACCAGCCATTTTTGAAATCACCTTGACAACATTCTTTCACATTAACAAATTTACGTAAGATCGCCCTCTAAAGAAAATGCCGATATTACATATAAAACATTTATTATACCTATACTCTAAGAGAACGATCAGTGTTTTAGATCCGCACCCCATTTTTATTCTTTTTGTATAAAAAGACAAACAAACAACATAATGCCAAAACCAAGAAAAAAAACTATTTTTTAAAACCAAATAAACTTAAAAAAACAAATATTAAAGACAATTTTTATACGAAGATTATAGAATAATAACCCCCAAAAAAAACCATCCCTCCAACAGCACTTAAGACCTTAAAAACCCGATTTTATAAAGATGCATCTCAGGATTTTTCATAAAGCTACCCCCCCCTCACACTTTTCGAGCTAAAAATCAAATATAAAATCTAATCATTCGATAATTTTTTTGTTTATTTCTTCATTCTTTCTTCATTCTTTTAAAACCTAATAAACATAAAAAAAATAAAAAACCACTCTAATAACTCATAGAAGCTTTTAGATTAATAACACGAAAAATAACTACCCCCTAAAATGAAGGTATAAACCCTAAAAACCCAATTATATAAAGACAATACTAGAACTTTTTCAAAGAGCTACCCTCAAAGATTACACGAAAAAATTAAATATAAAATCCAAATTCTTAAAACAGAACAAACCATATTTAATAGGGGTTATATTAATGGTCGAAATCGAAGAAACATTTGCAGAAGCCTTTGGCGCACAAGCCATAAGATTACTCATAACAGCCGACACAGAAGAAACCGCCCTAGAAACCGCGCAAAACATCATCGGATTCGGGGTCTCAATGATAATTAGTAACCATAGAGGTTACTAAGCATAAATGTGCCCCGTAGAAGCTGGAATCGAGGGTCCGAGGCCGGAGAAGACTCCAGACGGGAGACCGGGCGTTTTCGTGTCTATTTATGCTGGCGGTAAAAAAAC
>JAEOSI010000072.1 GCA_016840425.1 Candidatus Wukongarchaeum yapensis | reverse complement strand
TACTCCTTACTCGAATTTTCAAAAATCTCTTTAGAAAAAGAGAGATATACTTCCACTATGGTGCTTTTAAGAGAAGGACTCCTCGGATACGGATGTTACAAACTAAGCGCCTGCGAAAATAAAGTATGCGCCCACGAGATTGCATGCTCAAAACCAGAACTAAGAAAACGAATAACCGGATTACTAGATGGTATGGCAAGAAAAGAATTAATGGCGCCCAACCACCACATTGAAGAAGTATCTAGAATATACTCAGAAATACAACAATTAAGGAACGCTATGAGTCATGCTTTCATCCAAAAAAACCCGCCAAACATAAAAGAAACTAGAAACAAAATAGAAAATATACAAAATAAATATGAGAACTTAGTAGAGAGTTAAATCAAGATGGCAACAAGTCCGATTGCGCCGATCAGTAAGTCCCGTTGGTAGTTACGGAGATGGTTGAATACCTGATTAAAGTCAAGAATAGGAAGATTAGAAGAGTTATACTTATCGCCACACTCCAGGAGAGAGATCATGAGAGCGTTTAATGTTAAGGAATTTACAAAAAAAATCTAAAACCAAACCACTTCTCTTTTTTTCCCACAACCCCCAAAAAACAGAGAAGGTTGTCAGCGAGCTACGTTGTAGATCCTGCATATAGAGAAGCTTAAGGAGTTTATATCGAACTTCTTTTATCCGCATACCGCTACCCGAAATTCGCCTGTTCTTATCATCAATATGGTGCTGAAAGAGGCGAACATTAGAACATGATTGATTATGATAAAATAGCTTCGGAATACGCAAAGGATCGCCAAGTCCACCAGAAGTCCTAATAAACTTTCTTGACCAGCGGAGCTGGAGCTGTTTCCAAGGTGCTAGAAGTGGGATGTGGCACAGGCAATTATATTGTTGCTTTGGAATCCCTTGTTGGCTATTCTTGCTGGGGCATTGACCAATCGGAACAGATGCTTTTCAAGGCTAGAGAACGATCGGGAAAAATCAGTTTTCAACTTGGCAAGGCTGAAAGACTGGATTTCCCGCAAGATTTCTTTGATTTGGTGTTTTCAGTAGACGTGATCTAGAACGCGGGCAACCATATGGAATATTTCCAAGAGGTTTATCTTAACTTTTCCAAAGCATCTTAACAAGAGAAAGTTAAAAAAATCTAAAATAATTAACTTTCTTTTGCCAGATTAAGAGATTTAATTTTTGAAATTTTTGTTTGAATTGTTTTGTTTTTGGGTCTTTAAGAGATAATGTGAAAGTTAACATAAGAGTGTTTTATAGTGATTATTGAGGGAAAATAGTGGGAAATAGAAAAGAACAGAAAGAATATGAAAAGGAAAAAAACGATGAAAAGGAAGGAATATCTAAAGCAAGCAAGAGATGTTTTCGCAAAAGGATACGAGATAAGTGGGAGAAATTTAGGTATAGGGGGGAGATTAGGCTCATGTTGCTTGCGATTATTGTTGGTTTTATTGTAGGGTTGGGAATAGTTATTTTTACTTATATGATAGATTATCTGTGGGAAATGATCTACTCTGATAAAAATAGCGACCAGAAATGGAATCTTATTTTTCTTATAGCTCTTCCTTTGGGAGGGCTTGCGGTGGGTATAGTCACTAAACTTGCTTTAGAGACTCGGGGAGATGGTATACCTGAAACGATTGAAGCGCTCTATTTTCATGGGAGTAGGATAAGGGCAAGAGTGCCTTTTGTGAAAGCCATTGCTGCGAGCCTTACAATTGGTACTGGAGGAAGCGCAGGCAGGGAAGGACCTTGTGGTCAAATAGGTGCAGGGATAGGCTCGACTATTAGTCAGTTTTTAAACCTTAATTATGAGGAGAGGCGAATACTTGTTACTGCAGGGATATGTGCTGGAATTTCGGCTACTTTTAATGCGCCTCTTGGGGGAGCAATTTTTGGGGTTGAAGTAGTTGCAATAGGAATATTACAACCCTTTGCTTTGATATCGGTTGTACTTTCATCCATTACTGCTTCTACTGTTATGACCCATTTTAGAGGCCCTAACCCTGCTATTGAGTTGCCAATTTTTCACTTTACGGATCTTTCACTAATGTTTTTGTTTGCATTAGTTGGCATATGTGCGGGTTTTATTGCCTTTGCTTTTGTTAGAGGGTTTGGTTTTATCGAGGAACTTTTTAAGAAAATAGATGTACCACCAGAAATAAAACCGGCTTTGGGTGGACTTGTTGTAGGTGTTATAGCTTTTGTGGGAGTGCCAGAAATTACAGGAACAGGTTACGATGTTATGGCGACCATGATTAAAGAAGAGATACCCATAATTACTTTGGCGGGTTTTCTGGTTTTTAAGATGATAGCTACGGGTTCTACTTGTGGTTCTGGGGGAAGCGGAGGGGCTCTTGCGCCCTCTTTGTTTCTTGGGGTGGCATGGGGCGCGATATTTGGAGAGATTATGGTTAATATTGGTCTTATATCAGAAATTGATAGGGGTATGGTTGCGGTAATTGCTATGGGGGCAGTGTTTAGTGGGGCTGCTAGAGCGCCAATTGCTTCTACTGTGATACTCTTTGAATTGACGGGAGAGTTTAGTTTGTTACCTCCGCTTCTTGTGACGAATATTTTATCATATGCTGTGGCAACGGTTTTGGTTGGAGAATTAGATATTTATCAGACCCGATTATATAAGCGTGGTCTCCGAATAAAGAGAGGTCGTTTACTTGATATTTTGGATGAGATCATGGTTAAGGATGTCATGACTGTTCCTGTTGAGACGGTACCAGCTTCTATGCCAATGGCGGGATTGATGGCTGTTTTTATAGATAAAAGGCATAATGGTTTTCCTATCGTAAATAAGAATGGAGAGCTTATAGGTATTGTTACGGTTTCTGATATGTGGGATGTGCTGCGAGATCCTAAGATTGATTTAAAAACTACAACTGTGGGCGAACTTTTTACTTCCCCTGTGAAAACTGTAACGCCTCGTGAAACTATGCACTATGTTATGGATGAAATGTTCAAGTATGGGATAGGGAGGTTACCTGTAGTGCTACCAGAGAATCCAAAAAAGCCTATTGGGATCGTAACTCGTAATGATTTAATAAGAGCTCATGAGTTTACGCTTTTGGATAGGAAAACATGGGAAAAACTATTTTTCAAAAAGCCTCCAGAAAAAAGAAAAAAGTCATGATTATAAACAAAAGATAGAACCCTTATTATCTCACTTTCTCCGGCTCTCCATTCCTCTTCGACTAAGAAATTTCTAATGGCTGTACGTATGGCCTATAGCCTATTTAGATATCCTTTTTCTTTTCATACCTTATCAATATCCTTCAATAACTCATAAGGCAAAGAAATAGCGACTCGCTTGATTTTTTCACATAAATTCTCCACATACTATACGATCAGAGTAGTAAGATAACGTGAAATCGATTAACCATTTCACATAACGTTCTTAGCAAAAAAGAAGATTTTGCTATTCTCCTTCTGATGTCTATAAAAAGAGGTTGAAAGAGAACTTCTTGTAGGATGGATGTTGCATAATACTCAAGTAATATGAAGAAAATAATTCAATCTTTTGTCAGAGTAGATGTCAGAGATAGATGTCATCAAATGATTTTTAGAAGCTAGAAATTTGTTAGTAGCCAATTCTTTGTTCTAATAGTATCCTACTTCTGCAAAGCGCCAGCTTGTTAATGCCCAAACGAATGCCGCCCCAGGCCATGCAAACCATGCCCGGGTTGACAGGATCCCTGTTTCTGGATCTATTGTTTCAGGGAATAGTCCATCAACCATTATATCCCCTCTAAGTTTTTTTCTGATTTTTTCTACATGTCGCTCTGACCCTATGAGGTTATATGCTAAAAGTTCTTGGACATCTCCAAGAGTCCACTTTGCCGGTGCGTGTCTTGATCCAAGGCCGCCAAAACTCCCAGGATAATAAGCAGGATTTTCTTTACTGAAAGCAAACTCAACCGTGTTTCTCCATATAGGATCATCCGTATCACAAAATCCGAAATAAGGAGCGAGAATAGTGGGCAGATCGTTTGCATCATGAAGAAACTCACAATTACCCACAAGGTCTGTAGTATAAACATAAAGTTCTCTCCCTAATTCTGGGTGTGTTGCCACCATTTTTTCCATTACTGCTTCTTTTATTTCTGTCGCTCTTTCTTCACAGAAAGACGCTAACTCCGGATCTATCTCCTTTAAATATTCTCCGAGCATGTAAAAAGTAGTCCAAGCAATTACGTGGGCAGAAAATTGGTACGGATATGAAACTAAATCGTCTGCTGGTGTTTCTTTCGTTGCATATAATGCGAAATGAGGGTGTTTATATAATTCAACTAAGTTGATAGCTTGTCTTATGTTATCTATATACTTCTCTAAAATTGAATTGTTTAACACAACTTTACAGTAAAGAACGGCCAGTAATAGTGGGTAGAACTGCTGATCTAATTGAAAAACATCATCCTTAACTTCTCCAGTTATGAGATGGGAACGCCCCCAAGACCCGTCAGATTTTTGAGCTTTCTCAAAAAGCCAGTTCAAATATTTTCGCACATGTTCTGTTAATATTTTCCTCGCTTTTTTATACGAAGCAGGGTATTCCAGCATGGCTATCGCCATGTAAAATGAGTCCCTATTCCAAGAAGCTGGTAAAATCACGTGATCTGCAATCAGGCTGGTGGTATCATTTTCCTCATAAAGGCAACAACCAACAGTATATGCCAAATTTCTTTTTATAATATGATCATCAAGATTTGTAAGAGCATTATTCTTTACAATTTCTGGGTCTATTTCCAGGACTTCATCCCAATAGTTTGCCGTTTCTTCCAGTATTCTTTCTGTGTGAAGCTTGGAAATCATTTGCAAATCTTTTTCTTCAGGCGAATAAATTATACGTATCTCTTCTGTCTTTTTAGGAGATAATTTTAATAAAAATCTTGCAAAAAAATTTACTAAATGAGTGGCTGTTATAGGTTTATCAACTTCTACCAAGGAAAAGGGAAGTTGGGGCTTTATAAACATCTTTGCCCCTATTTCTGGGTTCTCGCAAATAATGACATCTTCCTCTTTTTCATAGTAAATCTTGTTTTTATGAGAAGTATATGCTATAATCCCTGCTTCAGTTATCTCAGATATTGCTGGTCTATTAAGGTAGAATCTTCCCCCGATACTTATAGGCATAGTTAGGGGGTTTTTATCACTCGAAGTTATTGAATAGCTCTGAACGATTGCTTTTATTGATCTTCCTTCAATGATAGGCGCAACCGTTACAGATTCTATCTTAGCTCTCGAGATTTTTAATATAACTCTAGGAATCATGTGGTTTATCATGGAAACCCTACTACTATTAATGGGCGAAGGAAAATGCAGTCCATAACCTATTAAACTAAATTTATCCTGTAAAAACATCTGCCTATATCGTAAGACATTTTCTCTACTATAGTGGTCCCCCATAAAAGGTCCTACTGGCGTTAACTGCATGAATCCAGTAGGTGCTTTCGGAAAAGCACATCCTATAGCTATAATATCCCCATAAACCCCTAAAGAAGCTGTTATTCCAGAGTTACCCGTGTCCTGTGGCTTTGACCTAGCAAACTTAATTTCATAAATAAAACTCTCACTTTTAGCCCCCTTAAATACTTCCTCCAACAAGGTTTTTCGCCCCTTTGATATGGTTAATAAACACGATTTAAAATCTGTTAAACCTGTTATAAAACTTATTTTTTTCGGTGTTTTTATCGCCTTTTTTGATGGTTTAATTTTTTATGCTTCTTTTCAATTAACTATCTAATTTACCGATTAAAATAAGCTTAAGGAAAAAGGTCTATTCTAAAAGGTCTATTCTTCGAGGGAACGTTTAAAACATGGTTTTAAATCAACCTCTAGACATCATCAACATCATAAGGAAAACAGTATCTTGCCTTAAAACTTTCCTTCCACACTACTTTGCTTTAGTCACAATTTCCACAATTATAGTCTACTATTTGCTTAGAAATTGGAAGAGGGAGGAGTATCTTGCTTGTGTTGAGTTCTTAAGCATACCTTTAAATCCTTCTGAGCTGCCTTTATTTTCTTCTTTCGCAGTAAAGGGATTAAGATATTGTTACGGGGTCGAGACGGTTAACAAAAAGGCCACGATAAGGTTGTGAGTTGGGCAAACATTGATGACAAGTCCGCAAAGATATATTGATATTGGTTATTATGCTTGGATTAGCTTTCACCATCGAAGCTTTATATTATCGCAAGCGTACAGGCAGAGTAATACTATCATTGTCCATATAACCTATCTGACATTTATAAAGAAGTTAATTAATTTTAGCTAGCAAGTGTTTTTGCAGGTCACTAAGCTCCTAAAAAAGATTAAAAAGCTGTCTATAATGCACTCCTCACTCCCCTCAACAATCCAAATAAGCACAAAAAGTCCTAAAAAAAACAATCACATAAAAAAACATGGTAACTTTTATTTTTTTACTGGCAAAAGGTCATTTCTTTGAAAAGCCAGAAAAAGAGATCTATTACAACTTAATTTTTTAAAAGATGTTTTTATGTCATATTCAGCTTTCCAAATCTACGATATTTTCTAAAGCCTCTTTCGCAGCTTTCCGAACTTCTCCATCTTTATCATTTAAAGCTTGAGTGAGAGGACTCAATGCCCTTGCACTCCCTATATTACCAAGGGCTTTTACTGCTCCATATCGAACAGTTCTATTTTCATCCCTCAGAGCTTCGATGAGGAATTCTACTGCCGGTTCTCCTATCTTTTCAAGAGCTTTTACTGTCTCTATTTGGACATTCAAATCTTTATCCTTCAGGGCCCCTATGAGGGGCTCAACAGCCCTCGCATCTTTTATCTCACCAAGGGTCCATACTGCTCTCTTTCGAACACCTCTATTTTCATCCTTCAAAGCCTTAATAAGGGGCTCAACAGCCCTCGCATCTTTTATCTCACCAAGAGCATCTATTGCCCCCATTCGAGCAGGCCAATCTTCATCCTTCAAAGCCTCAATAAGCGGCTCAACAGCCCTCTTATCCCCAATCTTTCCAAGGGCTTCTGCTGCTTGCCTTTTAACACCCCTATCTTCATCCTTCAAAGCCTCAATAAGCGGCTCAACAGCCCTCTTATCCCCAATCTCTCCAAGGGCCCACGCCGCTTCCCACCGAACAACACTATCTTCATCCTTCAAGACCTCGATAAGGGGCTCTAATGCGGGTTCTCCTATGTTTTCAAGGGCCCATGCCACTTCCTTTCGAACAGCCATATCTAAATCCAAGATCAAAGCCTCGATAAGGGGTCCCACTGCCCTCTCGTCCTTTATTTTTCCAAGAACATATGCTGCTTCTTTTCGAACAGTGGCATTTTCATTCGTCAAGGCTTGGATGAAGGACGGTACTGCTTCTTTTTTCGCAGTAGCCTCTATTTCCTTTCTAAGAGAATTATTAAATATTCCTGCCTCCTTTCTAGAGATTAATTAAAACCTACTTTTAATCGGCAAAAAATAATGTAAATCCTTAATATACTTTACGATCATTCTTTACGACAATTATTATTTTTCTTCATAAATCTTTTTGAGTTCTAAAACCCATCTAATTTTAAGAAAATAATGATTTTAAGAGCTTTCTCTGGGTTCTGAGAAGAAGAATATTCAATTTTTAGTCATCTAATTTTCCTCCTCTACTTTGTGGATCACTAATTTTTCGTTTTTCTATGCTTCTTTGGTACATGTCTGTCTTGGATTACCTTGGCCCACTTTTCTCTGTTAAGAAGCGCTAATTCGTGGGCTCTAATGATGTTTTTTCTAGTAATTATCCCGATGGGTTTTTTTGGATTTTTTAGCGTAACTACAGGTAATCTTCCAACCTTGTATTTGAACATCTTTTCCAAAGCTTGATTCATGGTTTCATCGGGCAACGCTGTTACTACTTCGCTAAGAAAAACATCGCCCAAGGTCACAGTTTTTGGATTTATTGAAGGATCATGAAAAATGTTATGTATGTCCCAAAGAGTGACCATGCCTACGAGTTCTCCTTCCTTATTCACAATTGGATAACCGGTATGTTTTTTCTCCATGAAGATTTCAACTGCTTTTTCTATAGGCATCGAAGCTGGTAATGTTTCAACAGGAGTCGCCATATGTTCCTTAACTATGATCTCATTCAATACATCAACTAAGTGACCTCTCTTTATCCGAACTCCTCGCTTGTGCAATTTCAAGGTATAGATGTCTCCTTCCTCGAGGATCAACATAGTTATTGTGTAACTTATGATGTTTGCTGCAAGTAATAAAGGAAGTAAGCTGTATTCGCCTGTCATTTCGAAAAGTATCACGCTAGTTGTTATTGGAGCTTTTGCAGCACCACCAAATACCGTACCCATACCAACAAGTGCAAACATCCCCACATCGGAAGAGGGTATCCATCCGATGTTTTTCATGAAGATTCCAAACATTGCTCCCATTGCACCTCCGAGAAACAAAGAGGGGGAAAAAACACCTCCACTACCCCCTGAACCTATGGTTGAAGCCGTTCCCAAAGCTTTAGCGAGCAACAACCCCCCCAAAACGAGAAGTGATAACCTTTTTTCAACAATGTCTTCCATGGTGTCAAAACTGGTTCCCATGACTTCAGGGGCACCAGCAATGGCTATAAGACTAATTCCTAATCCACCGATTGCAGGTTTGAATTCCATCGGTATTTCGAGCCTGTCAAAAAGTCCCTCAATAAAGTAAAAGCCCTTGACCCAACCTGAAGCAAGGATTCCTCCAATTACCCCGAGTAAAAAGAATAAGATCAATTGTGAAGGTTGAGTGAATTTGAAGACCGGCAAGTCGAACATCGGATTTACTCCAAAGAAATGCGACATCACACCTGTTGCGATAACCGATGAAAGAATAATAGGTATTATGGCGATCGGTTCAAGCACCCCCAACATTATTTCAAACCCAAAAAGCGCGCCTCCGAGAGGAGCGTTAAAAGTTGCTGCTATTCCAGAACTCAAACCACAAGTTGTAAGCAGACGCATTTCCTCATCATTCAGGTTTAAAAGTTGACCTATTGCCGAGCCTATACCCGCGCCGATTTGGGCAAAGGGTCCTTCTCTTCCCGCACTCCCCCCTGTACCAATCGTGATACCCGAAGCGATCGACTTTACTAACGACACTCTTAACCTCATTCGACCACCATGGAGAGTAAGGCTTTCCATGACCTCCGGTACACCATGCCCCCGTGCCTCTCGTGCCAATTTTTCCGTCATATTCCCCACTATAAAACCACCGATAGGGGGTACAATGAGAAAAATAGAAATCTTCCTCCAACCGCTACGCGGATCCGAGTAGAAGCTATCCCATAGAAACTCTAAAAAGTAGGTGAAAGTAACCGCTCCAAGGCCAGAAAGTATTCCTACTAAAGCTGCAAGAGCGGTGAGCCTGACCTCGCTTCGGTGGGGATAATCAGTCCAGGCACGTCGTAATCTCTCGCGAAAAGTCTCTTCCTTAGGATACCCTGGAAGGAGTTCGATTTTTTGTTTTTTACCGAAAGGAGTCAAAGTAAAGTCTCATATAGTTAAACCTATTGTAAAACTTATTTAGTTTTTAGGTTTTTTCTTTTCTTTGTTAGAGGAGGGCGAAAAGGG
>JAEOSI010000071.1 GCA_016840425.1 Candidatus Wukongarchaeum yapensis | reverse complement strand
AAAAAATAGGGGGATTTAAGAACTTAAATATTATTTTTGGGGAATTCTAAACAAAACTTACAAAAAATAACTTTATCATGGGCCTTTTTTAAATTATAAGAACTTTTCACCTTCAATGTCAATTATTTTCTTAATTTGTTTATTTAATTGAGGTGGCAAGCCTTTGATATCTACATCCAAAAATCCCCGAACAATAGTAGCTGTGGCTTCATCCTCAGATAATCCTCTTGCCATGAGATATTCTATCTGATCTTGGGCTATTTTACCTACTGCAGCCTCGTGAGACATTCTTAAATCGGGTAAATGAGCTTCTAATTCTGGAATAGCCCTAATAGATCCTTCTTCATCAAGTATAAGACCGTTACATTCGAGATGTGCTGTTATGCCTTTGGCTTTACCTATCAGGTGCCCTCTCGCCCAAATATTTCCACCTTTACTTATCGTTCTTGAAATAACTTCACCTTTTGAATTTTCAGCGTCTAATATTATTCTCGAACCTACATCTAGATTAGATCCTTTTTGGGCTACAAGAATAGAATTTAACCTAGCTATTGCATTTTTACCAACTAATTTCACAGTAGGATACATTTGTAAATCAGATACTGGTTTCAAAGATATATAATTTGATAAAAACATACCATTTTCCTCGACTATTCCGTAACTTCTTGGTCTCACTTTAACGTTCTCTGCCCAGTTATGGATCATGGTAAAGCTTAACTTAGCGTTTTTTTTAACGTAGAATTCAGAAACACCAATATGAAGACCACTTTTAACATGAGACCCTACGGAACATCCTGTAATAACATGTAATTCAGCATCTTCTTCCACCATGACAATATTATGGACATTTTGTTTAAGATCCTCAATGCTTAAATACAAACATGCTTGAACGGGAAATATCTCTTTAGTACCCGGCAATGCTCGCAGAAAATACCCGTTATGTAATTCTAATTCTGCTTGTGACGTATATTTATCATTATCTACAGCAATAGTTTTCCACCAATAGTCCTTTAACCAATCGTACTTAGCTAATGCATCTTTAATACTCATGACTTCTAATCCTTTCTCTAACGTGGAAGCATGGATAACAGAATGATCCATTTGTACAAACGTGCCGGATCTTTGCTTTTGAGTTGTATCTATGCCTGCTTCAAGCATGGTTTGTTTTTCATCATATGGTAAGCTATCAAGATCATCAATATACGCTCTCTCTTCTGTTTTAGCTTTATAAGCTTTA
Source organism: Candidatus Wukongarchaeum yapensis (assembly GCA_016840425.1). Lineage (GTDB taxonomy): Archaea > Asgardarchaeota > Wukongarchaeia > Wukongarchaeales > Wukongarchaeaceae > Wukongarchaeum > Wukongarchaeum yapensis. The sequence continues at coordinate 8,398 of JAEOSI010000071.1, read as the reverse complement.
ATAGATATAGAGTCCACCGATAAACCTTCCTTAGATTTTGCTTTTTTTGCCTTTAAATTAAAATCATCTAAATTGGACATTCGAAACACTTTTCATATCCTACTTTTCTAATATTTTCCAATAGTTCTCTTGGATTACCTTGACATTGAATCGTTCCTTCGCATAAAACATACCCTTTGTCTGATCTAACATAATCCAAAATATGACCTGTATGAGTAATAATTAAACCAGACTTTTTAAATTCTAGCTTTTTTCGTTCATAACATGGTTTATCTTTAAGCAAAAGATGATTTATCATATTACCTAACAGTGAAATATTATCTAAATCAACTCCTGATTCCGGTTCATCTAATAAAACCAAATCAGGATCTTGCGCTAACAATTGCAATATTTCAGATCGTTTTATTTCTCCGCCTGAAAACCCGATATTTAGATCTCTGTCTAAGAATTTTTCTAAGTTTAGCATTTTTGCTAATTCGGATACGTTAACATCCCCATTACTATTTTTAGCACATATTTCAACAACTTTACGGGTTTTTAACCCAGGTATCGAAGGAGGCCTTTGAAAAGAGATACCTATTCCCATTTTCGCTCGTTCGTGTGTAGGTAATTGTGTAATATCTTTACCTTTAAAAATTATACTACCTTTGGTAATTTTGTATTCTTTAAATCCCAAAATTGCCATTATAATAGATGTTTTACCTGATCCATTAGGACCAAATAAGACGTGTGTTTCCCCTTCTGGAATATTTATGTTAATATCATGTAAAAGATCTTTTCCTCCCACTTCAATGCTAAGATCTCTAACTTCCAACATTTTTATCCCCGTTTTACTTCCAGAATATCTATACTTAATAAACTGGTTCTCTTGGACTTTATATTCTTTCATTTGTGATATTTATAACTTTGTGAACTACTCCCAGCTATCGTAGGGAGATTCCTGTTTCAACGACTGAACTTGCCGAGATCTCTCTCGGTAGAGGCTCTGTCTCCGCAGGCGTAAATTCGGACAGTCCCTGCCCTAACAGCTCTAAACCTCTTTTTTTTTAACGGTTTTTTTGGTCTTTTAACTTTTATCCATTTTTCATATGCTTCATCAATGTTTTTAGAGGATTGCAAGTAGTTGCTTATAAAGTCAATATCCTGTTCTATTAGCTCTTCTAATACGTTATCAGGCACAGCTTCTCCGCAAATCATCTCTTTTCTTATAACCCTTTGTAAGACTTGGGGGGGTAAAAAGAAGTAGGGTTTCATGGTGTATTTAAGCTGAACTTTGATTCCTAGTATTTTAAAGAGACGTTTGATGCTTCCGCTATTAAAACTGATACATAAACTCTCCCTGTGTTTTTTTGCTTCTTCTGCTATGAAATCCACTTTTTTCTGAGAAGAGTGTAGGGAAAAAAGAATATACTCGTGTAAAAGTTTCCTCCATTGTTCAATATCGACCCTGCCCAGTATTCCTTTGAACTCTAAAACGGCAAGATCTACCTTGCAAGTAGTTGCATACTCATGTTCATAAGATTCTTCTACGCATAAAATTTCCACGCTAGGGTTGATTTTAAAAAGGCCTTCCAGGGCTTTTAGCACGGGTTCAGCCCAATATATCCAGGCAGCAGAAGGCTCGGCAATTAAATTCTTTTTCAAAATTTTCTCTACAATTGTTTCGAGTGGCTCTCCTTCAGCCAAGTCATAAAGATAGTACTCGATATCTTTATGAAAAGTTAAAAAAAGTGCATCATACTTCTCGCTTCTTATAGCTTGGGCAGCAAGCTCGCTTGAAGCCTTTAAAGGCGTTGTAATAAAAACTTTAACCAAGCTATTCATATCTAACCCAGAAAAACACCATTTTTGTAATATGATTATGAAGGATTTATAAAAGGTTTATTAAACAAACGAAAAACCCGAAGAAGAGATCTTTTAAGGAAGAAACCCTATTTGATTTTTTGTTTTTAGATTGTTATTATTGTTCCTGAGCCGTTTTCCATGTATTCTTTTCTCATTATTTCTTTCATTGTTTTTTTAGCGGTTTCTCCCGTGCAATGGCATGGCGAGATCAGTCTGAGGTTTGCTTTTTTTAGACATTCACTTGTTTTTATTCCTTCTTCTTTGCTTGAAATGTGGAAACCTCCCGCCACCCCGTATACGGGTTTGTTTTCGGTTATTTTTTGTGCTTGTTGAACGATTTTGCATACTCCTGGGTGAGAACATCCTACAAGGATCATTAAGCCTTTATTTTTTATGTTTATTGCCAGGCTGTGTTCTGCGATGGTTTTTTCGTTTTTTATTCTTCCTGTAGTTATGCAACCTTTAACGATGTTTGTAGGGTTTTCTGAGGGTATTGGGGTTCCTCCTGCTTTTTTAATAGCTTTTTCTTCTCCAGGGTTTTCTAGAGGAGTGTAAACAGGTATTCCTTGAGGGATTAGTTCTAATACTTTGGTAAGGGCGCCATAATGGTCTTTATGCCAATGAGTGATCAAAATAGCCTCTACTTGGGAGAGGTCAACGTTAAGTTCGGAAGTGTTCTCAGCGAAGGTTTTGAAGGAACCGCTTGTATCAGCTAAAACCACGTTTTTTTGCGGAGGTTCATTGGAGAAAAGTTCTACGAAAAAAGATAAACCCCAAGAAGTTTTTAGCATGGGTTGTGTTGTATCGTTGTCGACGATTGTTGTTATTTTAGCACTATCTACGTTTTCTAACATCTTTTTGCCTCTTGTCCTTCTTTGATGTTTAAAAAATGTTAGGTTTTACATTATAAGCTTTTCACCTATAGACAATATAATTTTCATGGAAAAAGAAGGAAAAAAATGCTGAAGAGAATTTAAAATAGGGATATATGGGGAGAAAAGACAGCCTCACCATTTTTTGTTATTTTTTTTAGTGTTTTTTTATGGTTTTTTAGGGGATGTTTTGTGCTTTTTTCCATGCTATGAGGAAGATTATGAAGTACATGATGCTTGCAAAAGCGATTACTGAGGTACGGGCGACGTCGCTGTACCGGCGTAGGAATTCTGCGCCTATGAATAAGGGCATTGTGAGGAGGCCTATTATGGACATGGTTGTTTTCGTTGTTTCTTTTTTTAGGCCTTTTTTCCATCGTACAAGAAAGATGAAGGAGGCGAGTGTTAGGCCGACTATGTGGAGGGGGTCTACGTTGATGTCGGTATACCAGTATAGGTAACTTGCAATGGTGAATATGATTGCTACTATGAAGGAGATTCTGATTTCTGGTATTTTTATTGTGGGGTCTACTTGGGATGCTCCTTCGTAGAGTAGGTAGAGTAAACTGCCGATGGCTATGGAGTCAGCTAGTATTAGGCCTGCTCCGAAAAATGTGTCCAAATTGTCGAACCAGCTGTCTCCTAAAACTTCCCATATTTCGGGTAGTTCGTTGTAAAAACCGATTGTTATTAACACTATCAAGGGCAATAACAGGATTAAAATAAGATAACGAACGGACTTATTGGGCTGCTCTTCATCCTTAGAAACCAATCTACTAACCAAAGATGAAACTAGTATCACGCTTATTATGGCAAGAAGAGGCGAAAATATGGGGAAAACGAAGTATATGAGCACTAAAAAAAGATTGAAAGTGTAGAAAATACGGAAAGTTAACGGTAACTGGCCTACAGCCTCGCCCATTTTAGAATAAGCATCAGCAAACTTATAACGGTATATAAACGTCCCATAAAGCCATGGAAGGGAGAAAAATATGGGGGCAAGACCATCCACCAAGAAACGTGAAGCTCCATCGCTTAAAGCGGGAATGGAAACGTCAGGCATATAAATCCATACAAAAGCAAAGAAATATACAGGGATCACTATAATTTGTATTAGAACTATAAGTCTTGAAAGCATTATTCTTTCTGACAAAAAAAAATCAACTCCTCCTTTCTCTTCTTTCCGATAGTTTAAAGCCTCAACAGGTTTTAAAGAAAGGTTAAAAGAAACACTTACATGTTTATAACTTGTTTTCAAAAATATTTAACCTTGAGGGGTAGCTGATCCTTGAGACGTGGGGAGTAACTGATTTTTGGAGACTTCTTTTCAAAAACGGTTAAAAGAAAGATTATAAAAATCCTCATAATACTTTTTTTATCGTGGTGCATTTTTTATGGCGGTGGATGATTATTCGAAGAGTTCTATTTGTGTTATTTGTGGGCGTTCAAGCGTGTTGATAGCGAAGGCGTTGCAAGTTTGCGTTGATTGTGTTCGTTCTGAGCCTGAGAAGGCGAAAGAGATAGCTTTACAAACTCACGCTGAATCAAGGATTCAATACGGTTTACCTGAGAGACCCCCAAGGTCGCCTGATGGTAAGTTGTGTGGCATATGTAGTAATGCTTGTAAAATCGGGGAAGGAGAGAGGGGATTTTGCGGGTTAAAAACTGTAAAAGATGGGAAATTGGTGGACGTTTATACAAGAGGGTCTAATGAGGGTCTTCTTCATGCTTATTTGGATCCGCATCCTACGAACTGTTGTTCTACGTGGTTTTGCCCCGCTGGAACGGGGGTGGGATATCCAGATTATTGTTTTTCACCTGAAAGGGGTGATAGGGGTTATTTTAACTATGCGGTTTTCATGTTTGGTTGTAATTTTAACTGTTTGTATTGTCAAAATCCAAGCCATAAGAGGTTGGAGGGTATTTCTCCGGTAACGGTGGAGGAGTTTAGTGAAACGATACGTCAAAATAAAAAGATTAGTTGTATTTGCTATTTTGGGGGGGATCCGACCCCGCAACTGCCTTTTACCCTTAAAGCTTCTAGGTTGAGTCTTGAGAAATGTCCTGATAGAAAGCTTAAAATATGTTATGAGACAAACGGGACGGGTAACTCTAGTCTTGTGAAAAGGGCAGCAGAGCTCTGCTTTGTTAGTGGGGGGAACATTAAATTTGATTTGAAATGTTTTGACCCAAACCTTTCTTATGTGTTAAGCGGTGCTGATAATTCTCAAACTTATGAGAATTTCCGCATGGTTTACGAAGAGTTCTATGAGGAGAGGAAGGATGTGCCTGTTCTTACGGGGGTCACCCTCCTTGTTCCAGGTTACGTTGATGAAAGAGAGGTGGAGAATATAGTGAAATTTATAGCAGATTTAAACCCAGACATACCTTACAGCTTCCTTGTTTTTCATCCTCAACTGTTTTTCCTTGATATGGGTATCACGCCCCTCGAACAGGTGAAAAAATGCTATCAAACGGCCAAAAAATATCTAAACAGGGTGAAAGTTGGAAACATTCACCTTCTACCCATAAAAAGCCAAAAAGACTTAGAGAAAGAATGATAAAAAAGGGTTTTTTCCTTTTTTTTATATTTTGAGAAAGTCTGGTAATTTTTTGACATGTATAAGCGGGATATAGGTAAAAGTTGTGTCTGTGGTGTCTGAACTAAACCCTACCTCTTCTTTTGGCGTTGCACGAATTTTAACAAAAGACCCTTTTGGTTCTTCTTTTGTACGCGCATAAATTAGGATAGGCAGTCCTCTAAGATGATAATAAGCAGGTAAGATGGTTAACGTGCTAAAAATGTAATCTTCTCCGTCCTTATAGACTAAAATGTGGGCAACATTCTCTGTGAATCCCCTACCAGTTGACGCAATCATTCGTATAAAGTCTTTAAAATTTTCAAGTTCCACGGGAACTGCTTTTCTTGGTTTTTCATCCATTTTACAGCCACTCTCCTCATTTTTAACAAAATAAAAGCTCCTCATTATGAAGATATAAAGCCTTTATTCCTAAAAACATACACTGTTATACGATGAAAAAAATTCAGAAATTTTTGAAATCTTTAATACATTAAGGAAAGAAGGGGTTATTATAATCTTTTTATAGTTATGTGAAAGGTTTCAAAGGTTTTTGGCTAGAAGGGGTGGTGGTCACCATGTGGCTCCCAATCAGCCCATGAAAGAAACGCGCCTCAACCCAAGTCAAGCCTACCTTATTACCGTCGTTGTGTATCAGAAGTTAAAAAACAAAAAAAGCCCAAAAAAGAGGTCAAAAACCCTGAAATAGATAAGTTTTAGAATAGTTTAACAAGTAGCATTTTTCGTATTTCGGAATGGGTTAAATAGTTCATTTTTCATAAAGCGTTTACGATTTTTGTTATTCTGTTTTTTGTCGTGAAATGAACCTTTCACGACATTTTCATTATCTTTTCAATCACGATCCTTCAGAAAGACTATTAATGCTCCCAAAACTTTTTAAACGGTTTTTTTAAATGCTTTTTGGCACAATCGATGTCCTATTATACGAAATAAGGTGTAATGGAGTAATATTGTCTTGTTTAACCGTTTTAGCGGAAATATATCGGGTGTAAAATGTTCTAGGGAAGATCGGAAACGATAACCATACTTTACAAATTCCTTTTTCCGAATTTTTGTGCCACAGTCCCTAAACTCTTAGGGATTTTTTAGGATTTTATTGAGGGATAAATGATGGTTTTAAACCGTGGAAAGAAGGCTAAACAAATAATACTAACAGGGATATTGCTGCTCTTTACAGTTTCAATAGTTTTAGCAGTGCCATCAACAATCACAAAAAAACCAAAAACAGCAACTCCTCCAAACCTACTTACACAAACAACAATTATGGTAGAAGGGCGAAACAGTAACAGCAACGAGGGGGCAACGGAATGGAACCAAACCTACGGAGGAACAGACTTTGATGAGGGTTATAGTGTTGCACAGACCAGTGATGGAGGATACATAATAACAGGCTTTACAGGCTCTTTCGGTGCTGGTCAAGAAGATGTTTGGTTGATTAAAACTGATGAAAACGGCATTGAGGAGTGGAACCAAACCTATGGAAGAGCAGACCCTGATGGGGGTTTTTGTGTTAAGCAGACCAGTCCTGACGGAGGATACATAATAGCAGGTGCAACAGACTCTTTCGGTGGTGGATCTGAAGTTTGGTTGATTAAAACTGATGAAAACGGCATTGAGGAGTGGAACCGAACCTACGGAGGAGCAGGCGCTGATTGGGGTTTTTGTGTTAAGCAGACCAGTCCTGACGGAGGATACATAATCACAGGCTGGACATACTCTTTCGGTGGTGGATCTGAAGTTTGGTTGGTTAAAACTAACGCAAGTGGCGCTGAGGAGTGGAATCAAACCTACGGAAGAGCAGGCATTGATCGGGGTCGTTGTGTTGTGCAGACCACTGACGGAGGATACATAATAACAGGTAGCACAACATCTTTCGGTGGTGGAGATGAAGTTTGGTTGATTAAAACCTATCCAGACGGTGCTGAGGAGTGGAACCGAACCTACGGAGGAGCAGGCGCTGATTATGCTTATTGTGTTAGGCAGACGAGTGATGGAGGATACATAATAACAGGCGATACAGGCTCTTTCGGTGATCCAGATGGTGATGTTTGGTTGATTAAAACTGATGCAAGCGGTGCTGAGGAGTGGAACCAAACCTACGGAGGAACAGATGTGGATATGGGTTTTTTTGTTGTGCAGACCAGTGACGGAGGATACATAATAACAGGTGGTACAACATCTTTCGGTGATATAGAGGGTGATGTTTGGTTGATTAAAACTGATGCAAGTGGCAATGAGAAGTGGAACCAAACCTACGGAGCAACAGATGAAGATTGGGGTTATTGTGTTGAGCAGACCAGTGACGGAGGATACATAATAGCAGGCGGTACAAATTCTTTCGATGGTAGAGGTTATGATTTTTGGTTGGTTAAGGTTTTTCATGATGTTCCGGTTATTGATCAGCCTGACGATATAGTTTATGAGGAGGGTTCTACGGGATATAATATCACGTGGCATCCTAGGGATCCTGTTAATCCTCACATGTTTAATGTTACTCGGAACGACACCCTTTTGAATAGTAGTTCTTGGGATGGTGGAGATATCATGGTTAATGTTGACGGTCTTTCTGTTGGAACTTACATCTTTACTTGCACCGTTAACGACACAGTGGGCTTTAGTGCTAGCGACAGTGTTACTGTGACAGTTACTCCAGACATTACTCCTCCGATCATCGATGAGCCAGCTGATATAACTTATGAGGAAGGTGAAACTGGTTACAGTATTACTTGGAAACCGAGAGATGCTAATCCTCACATGTATAATATTACGATGAACGGCACTCTCATAGCGTTTGGTGATTGGGGTGGTGGAGCTATCACGATTGACCTTGATCTTATCGTTGGAACATACATCTTTATCTGTAGTGTTAACGACACTTCTGGTAACAGTGCTAGCGACACCGTGATTGTAACGGTTACAGAAGCACCAGAAGAAGAGGAAGGATTCCCGTGGCTCTGGCTAGGTGTCGGCATAGTACTCGCAGTGGCAGGAATCGGTGCGGCGATACTATACTTCAAAAAGGAATAAAAATGAACCGAAATAATATTAGACACTTGAAAACATGTAAGTTAAAGGAGAATA
>JAEOSI010000264.1 GCA_016840425.1 Candidatus Wukongarchaeum yapensis | reverse complement strand
GTTTTAGCGAAAAGGGTACTTTTATAAATCTTTGCTTTTAAATAGTTTATAAACCCCCTTTAAAAATCACATGTAATGGTAGGCATGTAAAATGGAAGGAGAATCGGAACTAGAACCAAAAAAATATAACGCGAAAATTCAAAATGTTGTGGCCTCAGTAGACCTACACGCCAGTATCGAGCTCCTGAAAGTGTCAGAAGACCTAAGCAGATACACCTTCATTTCCTACGAACCTGAACAGTTCCCAGGGGCTGTCTTAAAACTTGAAAAACCCAAAGTATCTGCCTTACTCTTTTCAAGCGGGAAAATGGTCGTAACAGGGGCTAAATCAAGCCAAATGATCCACGAAAGCGTTCAAGAAATAATAAAACTCTTGGCAAAAGCTAATGTAAAAATCACCGAAGAACCTGTAATAACGGTTCAAAACATAGTAGCCTCAGGAAACTTAGGGCGGCATATAAACTTGGAATTAGCAGCTTTAATGTTGGAAACAAGCATGTATGAACCGGAACAGTTTCCAGGTTTAATATTCCGAATGCAGGATCCAAAAGTTGTTCTTCTTTTGTTCCAGTCAGGCAACCTTGTGTGCACCGGGGCAAAGTCGGAGGAAGTGGTTCACGAAGCAATAGAGCGTGTAGAAAGCATTTTAGAAGAAATAGGGGCTTTTGAGCAATGATTCGTGAAGGCGTTCAAGAAATTTCAAAAAATAATTATTTCCTTGAAACTTTTTTTTATTAATTTGATAAGTTATTACCAGTTCGCTTCCTAAAACTTTTAAAAATAAAAGGTAAAAGGGATGAATATGAAATACATTAAAGTTGAAAAATTTGAAGATTTAATTAGGCTAGCTGCAACCTCCATTTCACCTGTTCTTTTTTACATAGAACGAGAATCTGACATACTTTGCTTCTCTATAGCACCTCTTAGCTTAGCAGAAACCATATTATGGTACGCTACTCTTGAGGAGAAAAAGCTTCAAGAATACGCGCTCTTTAACGCTCTTGATGGTTCAATTTCTTTTAGTGATATACCTTCAACCGATGCTAAAAGCCGAAATGTCAAACTAATAAAAATAGTACAAGAAGATCTCCTACCAGAAAACTTAATTTAATGTTTTTCTTTTTCTCTTCTTCTATGGGGTCGAGGTTATGCGCCATCTTGCACCTTCTTTTGTGTCTTCCAAAACTATTCCTAGCTCTCCTAGTTCTCCCCTAATCTTGTCTGCAGTATCATAATCCTTTCGCTCCCTTGCTTTTTCCCTTATATCTATTATTAGGTTTAACAAACTGTTTACCAGCTCTATATCAGCTCCTCCAAAACCACGTTCACCAGGCTCTGGAACTATTTGGAAGAACTCTCCGAGCTCCTTTATCGTTTTTTCTGCTACCTCCAAATCTTCCTTCGAATATTTCCCTTCATCTATTGCCTTATTCACCGAAGTAATCAGTTGAAAGAAAAAGGATAACGCTTTCGATGTATTCAAATCATCCAACATGGCTTCCACAAAGTTCTCTTTTAACTCCTCTATCTGATCCGAAAATACTGGCTCCTCCTCTGGAACCTCCTCCAAACTGTCCTGAATCCGTCCCAAAGTGTTCGAGATCCTCTCAACATTCTTTTCAGCGGCCTCCAAATCCTTTTCATTATAATCAAGAGACTTTCTAAAATGCGTGGAAGCCATCCAAAGCCTCAAAGCCTCGGGCGAATGTTTCCGAAGCGCTTCCTCCAAACGGATGTAATTACCCTTACTTTTCGACATCTTCTCCCCATTAATCGTGAGCAGTCCCGTATGAACCCAATATCTAACGAAAGGCTTAACGCCGGTGATCACTTCAGCTTGCGAAATTTCGCAATCGTGGTGCGGGAAAATTAGCTCTACTGCTCCCCCATGAATATCACACTGTGGGCCAAAATACTTCAAAATGAAAACAGTATCTTCAATATGCCAGCCTGGAAAGCCCTCGCCCCAAGGGGAAGACCATTTCAAAACATATCCCTCGGGAGCTTTTCTCCAAAGGGCAAAATCTCTCGGGTCCTTTTTCTCTTTCCTTACATCAACCCTTGCCCCGGGTAAAACTTCGTCAGGCTTCACACCGCTGAGTTTACCGTATTCTGGGAATTTTTTAACGCTAAAATACACAGACCCTTTGGCAACATAAGCATAACCTTCTTTGACCAAAGTCTGAGCCAACTCGATTATCTCGGGTATGTGGGCGCTAGCCCTCGGCATTACGTTAGGGCGTTTAATCTTAAGCCCGTCTACAGCTTCAAAATGTTTACGCATGAAAAATTCAACAATCTCCATCGGGTGCTTTCTCTCTCTCCTTGCCCTTTTCACCACTTTGTCCTCTCCAAAATCCACATCTCCTTCCAAATGACCGACGTCTGTAATGTTTTGTATATAGAAAACGTCGTAGCCGAGCCATTCTAAAAAACGCACTAAAACGTCATAAAACGCGTAAGTGCGACCGTGTCCCA
>JAEOSI010000070.1 GCA_016840425.1 Candidatus Wukongarchaeum yapensis | reverse complement strand
GAGGGGAGATTTCGCATCGTGTTCAAAGCTTTTCCTCGTTCATCATTTTTTCTTTATAAAGATAATTATTGCGAGTAGGGCGAAGAACGCTGCTGCAGCTATGGCGCCATAAAGAGCCCAGTCTGTTCCTTCTTCTTCGTTTTGTATTGTGAAGCCATCGTCTGAACTGTCTTCTGTTGTAAGAGTTCCGTCGCTAACCACCACTTTAACTAGGTATCCTTCACCGTCAGGAACTGTCGTAGTATCCCAACTAGTACTCGTTGTTGTTAACCCAGAAGCTAAAAGAGCCCAAGTTGTACCGTTATCAGAGCTGTAATAAACGCTGTATGTTAAAGAGTCTCCGTCAGCATCAGAAGCAGTCCATGACAAGGTTTCCATACCTTTGAGGGTTTCACCGCCGTTAGGCGAAGTAACAGTGACCGTCGGCGCATCCTCTTTAAGCCAGTCAAGAGTGTTGTTCAAAAGCAAGCTGTTGTTATGATTACCGATATAAGAATCACGCCACAAACCAGAGTCGCCTATTGCCACGATTCTTCCCGTATCCTTGTAAACAGCCATAAGCGGGTTATTATCAGCTGTATCATCCATCATGATAGTAACAGCAGGAGATAAAACTTTGAGCGCACCACCAGCCATATAGTCTATCATTGAAACTCCTTGTGTTATCGGGTGAGAAGTGAAGTTTGAGGCGGGACCGCTATATGATACAATCGAACTATCATGCCCGATTCCGTAAATTGAGAGTGTGTCTCCTAAACTTTGCTCATAACATGCGCCTGTCCATTCGTTTATGTATAGGAGGGCGTTTCCATCGTTCACGAAGTCTTGTATGGTTGTTATCTCAAAGGATGACAACGCTGTTTCAATGTCTATTATTATGAGTATGCTGTAGTCTGCCAGGAGGGTCGGGTTTATGGTCCCGCTCTGGAAAACTCCTACCTTGAACCCTCTCTCATACATCGTCTCATTCATGACCACATGACTTGTGTCAAGCCCTATGTCCCCACCAGTATCGTGAGCGTCGTCGAAAAGAATCCTAGAACTAACATCGCTGAAACTAAGCTCTCCAGCTGTCCATTCTATTATTCTGGATAGAGTTGTGTTAGATATTTGGTATGTTGGTATAACGCTCATAGCACTGTTTGCTGTGTGGATGGCGATCTTTCCTAAACCGTGGATCAGTACAAGGAGGGTCGGATAACCTGTAGTATCATCTTGTGCAAGTTCTAAATAATGGTCAGTGTCATAAGAAGTAATTTCATCCGTTCCACCAGGCATATCCGCGTCTGTCAAACCTTCTGTAATAGGGTGTCCTGAAAATACGACTTCACCATCAAAAGCCATGCTTTCGTCAAATGTCACGGTATAAGGTAAGAGCGAGGGGGAACTCGGCGTATCTGGGTTTGGTTGTTCTACTACTAATCCGCCGCCTTGACTAACGTAAGTTCTGAAGTCTAAGTAAGCAGCATCAAAGGCTGAAGGGTCAGAATAATCATTATCATACCAAGCTGATGGAAGATATACAACATCATACTGTGAAAAGTTTCCAATGTTGAGTTCTGTTTGGCTTATATTATCTACGGTGAATCCGAGCTGAGTAAGTCTCGCATAAATCTCATCATATAAAGAATATGTGGTTTCAACAAGTCCTACCGATGTAGGTGCTCGGGTTTCAACTACCAATTCGTTTTCTGATTCTTTCACAGAATCCTGGCTTGAAACAGAAACGTTGACAGAAGCAAGCATCAAGATAGCGATGAAAAACACAGAAACAAAGAAAATGCTTTTTCCAAAATTCATGTTTTTCATTTGCTTCACCATTTACGTTTTTATTACTTACTCCATAAAATCATTAATTAAGATTTTTAATAAAAATAATAACAAAAAACCCTAACTAAATATTAAAAAAGGAGAATTAACAAAAAAACATTCTCCCTCATACATTAACGTATTAAAAATCAGATAATTAATATTGAACATAATCTACAAAAGTAACTATCATAAATTTTCTCAACTAGTAGATTTTGTTTATAAAGACCATTACTATGAAACAAACCCCTTATTTAAAATTATAAAAAGGAGCAAAAGACGCACCAATATTAAAAAAACCCATATCGATGAGAAAAACTAAAAAAGATGCAAATGTTAAAACTATTATAAAATCTGTCTCTTTTTATGTTTTCGCTCTCTTTTTAAGGGCTTGATTTTTCCAGAGACCTCATCTTTCTTCATTATACCCTTAAAAATTGCGTCAAAACAGGAGTAACTCTTGAAAATCTCAGGGTGGTGAATTCACAATTTGGGAAAAAAGGGTTTTCGACCGCCTAAAACTCATAAAAGCAAAAAATCGGAAAATTTGAAAAGAAAAAGAAAGAACGCAAAAAACCTGTGAAAAACCTAAAACCTAAACAGTTTTACAACAGGCTTAACTCGAGAAAGCGCAAAAGAAACCCTAGAAAAAATAAAATCGAGGAAAAAAAGAAACAGAAAAACCTTATATTTAAATAAAAAGTTGCTAATTCTGGAACTTCTTATCGGGTTACTTTATCTTCTATAAACCCCCTAAAATGAAGTTATACAGCTTTTCAGTTTTTTTGAAGTCGGGTTACTTTAACTTCCATAAACCCCATATAATAAAGTTAAACAGGTTTTCAATTTTTAAGTAAGTAATATAAAGCATTTTCTAGATAGAAGGAAAAAATTTTAGTCGCTACAAAATATCTATTTTTTTCATCAATTGGGAAAACCTTTACATCCTTCCCTCGTGAAGTACTTAATTTTTCTTTTTCTCTATCTTCTCTAATGCCACTCGAGCGGCGGTTTTAATATTCATAGGACTACGCTTACAGGTTTGGCGAAGAGGTCCAACTGCCCTCTCATCCCCTATCTCGCCGAGTGCCCATGCTGCTTTTTCTACAACTTTATCGTCTCTATCTTTTAAAGCCTTAATCAGTGGTTCTACTGCCAGTTTTCCGAATCGAACTAGTTCGTCCCACTGTTTTTTCGCAAATAAGTAGTGGACTTTTTCCGTGTCGTCTCCAGGTTTCCCCCCTAGTTTGTCAAGAGCCTCTGCTGATTGCCTTCGGACTGGAGCAGAATCATCTTTTAGAGCTTGGGTGAGGTGTTCTACTGCCCTCTCATCCCCTATCTCGCCGAGAGCCCACGCTGCATCGCTTCCTTCAGGCCACTTTGATAGATGTTCTATTAGGGGTTCTACTGCCCTTGGGTCCTTGATCATCCCCAAAGCTTCTGCTGCTCTAGTTCGGACATTTGTTTCTGAATCATCTAAAGCTTGGATCAAGGGTTCAACTGCTTTCTTAGCCCTCATCTTTCCAAGGGCTTCTATTGCTTCATGGTGAAAATATCCATCATGCCAAAGTGGTGAAACAAGTTCCCCTTTCACCATACGGATGAGAGGTTCAACCGCCCTTGTATCACCTATCTCGAAAAGAGCCATCATTGCATTCATTCGAACTCTTTCATCTTCATCTTCTAAAGCTTTTATGAGATGATCAGCAGCCTTTTTATCCCTCATTTTTCCAAGAGTTTCTGCAGCTTTCCATCTAACTTCGCCATTTTCATCATTCAAAGCTTTTAGTAGGGGTTCAAAAGCCCTCTTGTCTCCTATATTTTGAAGGGCTCTTACTGCTTGCCATCGAACATAGAACTCTTTGTGATTTAATAATTTGATAAGAGGTTCAACTGCTGGTTTTCCTATCCTTGCAAGGGCATCTGATGCTGCTACTTGAATATTACCGTCTGTAGTTTTAAAAACTTTAATCAGAGGCGCAATTGCTTTCGGACCCCTAATATGGCTAAGAGCCCATCTTAGACTGTTTAAAAATCTTTCAAGATCATCATCAAATCCACCGACTAACTCTAAATTTTCCTCAACTTCCTTCATCGTTTTAACAAGAGGATCAATAGCCCTCGGATCTCCTATTTCTCCGAGGTTTTTTGCCGCTTTCACCCGAAGTTCGAACTTACCTTCTCTTAAAACCTTGATTAATTCCTCTACTTTTTCAGATGGATCATTTTTCCTTTTAGCTGAGTTATCTTTAGATTTACCCATGGATAAAACCCCTAAAAAACGAAAGATTACACATAACGAATGTAATGTTTTAGTTTTTCCTCAAGTATCATTATCATCAATATTTGGAAATGATTTTTATTAATTTCCAGAAAACTGTTTGTGTTACTTACTTAAAAACTGAAAAGCTGTATAACTTTATTTTAGGGGGTTTATAGGGGTTCAAGTAACCTGGCTTCAAAAAAACTGAAAAGCTGTATAGCTTTATTTTAGGGGGTTTATGTAAGTTGAAGTAACCCGGAAAGATATTCCAGAAAAACCCCAGAAAACTGGGTCGAAGGTCGAAAAATGTCGACATAAAAAAGCTACAAAAGACGATTTACGGTTATTATTCATGAGCTACATTGCTAAGAATGATGATCTTGTTTCTGTGCAAGCTAGGAAACATTTGCCTTTTGGTTGGGGAGGAACACTTAAAGCCGGTGGCGGTTGGTCTGGCGCAATTCTCAGAGCGTTAGAAATCTTATCGAAAGCAGGGGTTTACATAGACGAATAAACTCAACCGTTTTCGGGAATAGTTTTTGATATCTGCGGATCTTTTTACTAAATCATTTTAGTAGGATTAATTCGTATAATTAATTGTAGAAGGAAGTCTTACTCCCGACGGGCTTTGGAGGGAGAAAATTGGTTGATAACGAGTATAAAGATAAAAGTGAAATCTACAAAGGTGAGAAAACGATCATACACTTTACCTTCATAATGGCTTGCAACGATCCTCAATTTGCGGCCAAATTCCTCTACAAAGCCCTAAAAAAGGAGAGAAAGGAGAACCTCTTCCCGACTCTCAAGGAAAGAGTCGCAAATCTCTTGGAACAAGAACGATATAACTATGAAGCCAGCTGCCTAAGAACAATAAACAAAATAAAAATGGAAGAAAAATAAACACTTCTTAATTATTCTTTTTCTTTTTTTAGTTTTTCTAGACCTTCTAGCAGACTGCTTTCTTTTTTCTTGGTGATGGTGAGGGACATTTCTTCCAGGATTAGGAGGAGGGTTTGCCATGCTGCTCCCCATTCTGATTGCTCTTTTTTTCTTTCCCTAATAATCACCAAAACTCCTTCGGTTAGCCTAAGAGGACGCTTTTAATAAAGAAAGTTTTGCGTAAATAAAAACTGAAAAAGAGAGTGGTTTTCAAGGCAAAAAGCGTTCTAAAAAGTTTTACAAGGTTTTCACCTAGTGGGGCGGGGAGAATTTTTCGTGACAAAATAAAATCGTGAAAAGTGAACAATTTTCACAAATAAACAATTTGGTCAAATATCAAGGCGCTTTAAATGATAAGATAATGATTTTAAAAACCTTAAAAACAGGCTTAAAGTTAAAAATACCTTATAAATGAAAATCATCAGTTTTTAAGTTTAAAATTATAAAATCATCTTTAGAAAATCGTTTTTTCAAAAAGGAGGGAACTTATATATAAGTCCCGTTTTGCCCTTGCGGTTAAAGGCGTCATTTTTTCGTAAGCAGGTTTTTGAAAAATGTACTCCGTACAAGTCTTAAAAAATATGCGGCAAAAAAGAAGAGAGATTACAAGCCCTTTATCCCAGAACATAAACCGAATAAAAACGGGATACTGGAGGGGGATATACAAAACAGTTGGAGTAAGACCCCACGCAACCTTCCAACTAAAAGACGTAGAAACTCAATGTTTTGTCCTTGAAAACGCAGAATTTTTAGGCAGTATAATAAGCAAGTGCCGCCCATGGAGCGGGAAAAACGTTGAAAAAGAAGCAGAATTTAAAAAATTAAGGCGTTTACACAACCTCATTGCAAAAGACGACCAAATAAACAGATCAAAAACAACAACCACCACCACCAAAACCAAGACAAAAAAAACACCTCCTCTGTCAGCAAAAAGATCCTTCATAAAAATAGCTCGGAAAATGACGATGTTTTTCCCGAAAGGCATCGTAGAACGGGCTCTCTACGACTGTATGCAAAGTGAAAGATACAGAGGAAGCTACGTAAAACGTAACAATTCACAAAACGTGGAAATATTCCTTGCAAAAATAGAAGAAAACCTGTTCCGCATAAAAAGAACGTTGAGGGTTCACGACGAAAAATGGTGGGCAGAAATCTCAGAATATCTAGGATGCACCCTCACCTACAAGAGAGTAAAGAAACACCTGAAAAAAATCCCCCATTTCCCAAGGGAAATAAAATACCAAAACACTATTGAAAAATTTAACGAGACATTCAACCAATTCACACACGAGTATAAAATAGAAGAAGAAACTTTAACAGTTGCAGAAAAACTAAAAGAAGCATTCTTAAAAAACTACGGAAAACCAGGGTTCATCTGCAGAAACGGAAAAGTAGAAAGAAAAATCAGAGCCTTGCTCGCCCTTGCAACAAAAATCACTGGGAAAGAGTACGCCTACATTAAACATTTTGTCTCCACGCCAGCTGAAGCAACAGCTTTGAAAAAAACCGTTAAAAGGCTTAAAAACTCATTAAACGAAATTCTTGAAGAAGAAGGAGAACTAATAATACTCGCAACGTAGAGAGAGAAAAAAAGGGGACGCTTTATCCTGACATATGGACAAAAGAGGAGAAAAAAAGGGTGAAAACCCAAGAAAAACACTTCAAAAAAGCTTTGAAACTAAATCCCGAAATGGCTTATGCCCACTACCACTACGCATGTTTGCTCTCTGAAAAAGGATGGGAAAAATATAAACTAGCCGAGTATCACTTTAAAGAAGCTTTAAGAATAAACCCTGAAAGAGAACGGTTCCATAACGGTTACGCTCTATTCCTCTTAGAAAAAATGGGGGAAGAAAGATACGCAGAATCTGAAAAACACTTCAAGAAGGCTTTAAAACTAAACCCCGAAAGCTCAGAAATTCACAGCAACTATGCAGGTCTCCTTTTACAGATAGGAACCGAAAGATATCCTGAAGCAGAAAAACATGTTGAAAAGGCTTTAGAAATCGATCCTGAAAACGGGCCTGCTTGGGCTCATCTCGGACTTTTATATATTGAAGAAGAAGATTATGAAGCATACGCTGACTGTTTGCTTAAAGCCCTCGCTTACAGTGACAGGAAAGAGACGATTTTCGAGATCTTACCATACTTAGTAACAACCCTTATGGCAAGATACGTCAAACAGATAGAACCTTATAAAGAAACAGAAGAAAAATACAAAGCATGCAAAAGAATACTCGTCATCTGCAAATTATTAGAAAGAGAAGATGAGGCAAATTTCTGGTATAAAAATGCAAAAAAACATTGTAAAACTCCCGAAAACGAATCCGAACTCGATTTTATATACAAATACCACTAAAATAAGAAAGAATAACGTGTAAAAGGAAGAAAAACAATTCTTGCAAATATTCACTTTTAAAAAAGTAAAAAAGAAAGGGAGAAAAAACTTCCTCTTTTTCTTATTCTCCTAGTTCTTCGGGTTCAAGTTTTCCTTTGCGGATTATTGAATATACAATAAGTCCGACAGCCAAGCCAATTAAACCAATCATAACCAATTCATTATCTATCAAATATTTTTCAATAATATTTTCATCTCCAACTCCGTAAGATATTTTAGCCAACCAAGCTTTTTCGCCTTTGTTTCCCGCAATTATGTAATTTCCGTCTTCTGTCTGTTGAACACACCGACCATAATCATCGTCGGAACTTCCGAAGGTTTTGCTCCACTCTTCAGATCCATTTGCGTAAGTTTTAATCAACCAAGCATCAAAACCGCCTGAACCTGATGAATTGGTAGAACCTGTTATCATGTATCCTCCATCTGCGGTTTCTTCAACGCATGATCCCGAATCTGAACCTGTTCCTCCATAGGTTTTTTTCCAAACTTCGTTACCGTTTGCGTTAGTCTTTATCAACCAAACGTCATCTCCTCCAGATCCGTATGATCTTGTAGTTCCCGCTATTAAATATCCGCCATCACTGGTCTCAACAACACTTTTTGCTTGATCATCTCCTAATCCTCCCCAATAGTTGTCCCATACAAAGTTGCCGTTTCTGTCGATTTTAAGCAAGAAAACGTTATAGTCTCCAGAAGAGGTTGTGTAATAACCTGTTATTATGTATCCTCCGTCTGAAGTCTTCTTTACACATCTAGCGTAGTCGTCTTTTGTACTGCCGTAGGTGTAACTCCAATCAATTTCCCCGCTGGAATCAGTTTTGATCATCCATACATCATAACCTCCAGCCCCGTAAGCTTTAGTATCTCCGACTACTATGTAACCACCCGTAGAAGCTTGATCAATAAACCTACCCGTCGAACTTGTCATCGATTTTCCATAGGTTTGTGACCAGGTCTTTTCACCATTTGCATTGGTCTTAACCAGCCATAGATAAACACCGGCAAAAGAAAGTTCACCGTTAGAACCTGTTGCAATATATCCTCCGTCGGAGGTTTCTTTTGCGCAATAGAATCTACTACCGTCTAATCCAGTTTCTGGATAACCTTTACTCCATTCTTTCTCACCGTTTTCATCAACTTTTACTAATATACCATCAATGTCTAAAACAGAACCTCTTGAATATCCTGCCAAAATATATCCATCTGAAGTCTCTTCAACCCAATTAGCATGAGTTGTGCCAATAACACGTTCATGAAAATATTCCCACTCTATCTCCCACTCATCACTATTGCTTCTCTCTCCTTTCTCTACTACAGAAGGATTCTGGCTTAAATGGTTCGATATAGTTTCTGTGATCTTTGATGGTACAATTAATGCAAGTGAAAAAGTAACAAACAAGACAATCCCTGTAAGAACTAGTTGTTTCGACCTCTTGTTACGGTTGAAAATCCCTCGAATATTTTTTAAACAGTTAAAAACTTTGAAAAAACACTTTCTAACCATTTTTCGTCCCTCATAAAAATGGTGAAACGTTCTTAAATCCCTTTAAGAAACCCGTATAAAACTTTTTTGAACGACTTTTTTTCAAAAACGTATAGCTATCAAAAGTGTTTTTAAAAGAAGTACCCTTCCTTCTCCCCCCAGTAAACAAGGAGGGTGGAGAGAGGGAGGGATTCAGCTGTATTCCAGTCGCATTCCCTTCGATCAATATTGAAGGGAATGTCAGAGAATAAAGATGAATGGACGTTCGAATGAAAAAAGAACCTGTTTTCAGGTTTTATCTGTTTAAAAATAACATATGATTTCTAACTGTTTCTTTTCCTCTTTTAAAAGGTTTGAGAGCCTGACACCTACTCTTCTAACCTTTAATTCAAACTATATTTAATTGATTGAAGTTTAGAATAACTTTTAGAATAACTTATAATTCGTTTTCAAAGAAAAGAGAGAAAAAATCTGACTTAAATAACTTCAAAACTTCAAAAATACAGAAAAGATAAACTAAAAAATAGAGAAAAGGAAAGGGCTTGAAAGAAAAAATAAAGAAGTCTATTTTAAAAAAATAGACCTAGAAGCAACGGTGTATAACGGCTGAGCCGGCTTCAGAATACTCTTTCCTACTAACCCAAAGCTTACCGAACGTTTTAAGCGAAGATAAGATGCTACCGCCTATCCAAACGCTGTATCTTCGCTCTGGTGGCGCTACGATGCGAATCTCGACCCCTTCGGGCACTAATTCGGTT
>JAEOSI010000263.1 GCA_016840425.1 Candidatus Wukongarchaeum yapensis | reverse complement strand
ATATCTGGTTAATCAAAGATTCTGGAGGTGAAAATCCTGAATATACAGAAGAAAAAGATGAAGGCATACTATCTACTAATAATATAGCTATTTTAGTTGCAACAAGTATTTCTGTTGCCGTTTCAGCTTTGGTTGGTAGATCTACAGGCCAGAAAATAAAACAAAAACAAACCAAACCAACGAAAGAAGAAGAGTGGGAAGGCGTCTTTTTTAAGGACAAATAAATTTTAAAGTAAATAAAATTTAATTATTTTAGTCTCTTTTTTCTTTTAAATATCTCTTCTTTCGAAGACGTAGTATGCTAAGATTAGGGGTACTATGATCCAGATTAGCTGAACGGTTACAAGAAGGCTTAAAGTCATAAAGCTGGGAAATTCCATCGAAAAGCCAAACACTTCTTCTATTCCGAAAGCTCGCAAAACTGCTACTTGGTTCATGTCCATGGGGCTTAGAAGTATTGCCCACCACATCCAGTTTGGGAAAGTTGTCTCGCCTGTCAATAGTTCGTCATAGCTTCCTCCGCCCCCGAGATAGACTGCCATGAGTATTATGCCGAAAATCATAGACCAGAAAAATATTAGTACACCTAATCCAAGGGAGGTAGAACGTTTTGAGGTTAGGGTGGAAAAGAATATCGAAACACTCAAGTAGAGTAAGCCAAGGAGGATGGTTAAACCTATAAATACCACGTAACTTGTCCATTCGCTAGTACCTGCTAAAACAGCAATTATAATTCCCCCTGTTCCGAATCCTATGATAGTAGAAAATACTATAACTGCTCCTAATCCAATAAACTTGCCTAACAAGACTTCTCTTCTCCTGATAGGGTAAGCGAGAACTACATAGAGAGAGCCACTTTCACACTCACCAGAAATTGTTGCATAACCGAGCATAATAGCTATGAGCGGGATCAAGATTACAGAAATACTCAAGAGAACGGTAATAGTATCCTCCATCTCTCCTAAAGAGGAAGAATCAGCTTCCCTTGAACCAGCAAAATAAGACGTTGCAATAGTTAGGATTACAAAAATGGTTATCAGTGTTGTTATCCATTTATTTCTGATATTGTCTTCAAACTCTTTTTTTGCAACCGAATAGATTGAAACGATGTTTATTTTCAATTTTACCATCTAAAAACCACCTTCTTCCTCAGAAGATGTAACCTTCATAAACACATCTTCAAGCGAGGGATCGATCGTCTTGAATTCTTGTATATCCATACCTTCTTGTGCTAATTTAATGATAACCTGAAGGCGGGCTTTAGCATCACAAGTTACGATTAGTTTATCTCCTTTTGCATCAACGGCATCAATACCCTCAATATTAGAAAGCGAACTAGGAACTTTTCCATTAAGACCTGTAATAGTTATTTCAAGACGCGGTTTAAGATGCAAGTGCTTGCTTAAATTGGCTAACGTATCTTCTGCAACAAGTTTCCCTTTATTGATTATTGCAACCTTATCGCAAAGCCCTTGTACCTCGCTTAGAATATGTGATGAAAAAAGTATCGTAGCACCTTGATCATTTAGTGCCCTTATCTTCTCTCTGATAACCTTTACCCAACGCGCATCCAAACCCCCCATAGGTTCATCAAAGATATAGATTGGAGGATTTCCAATCATTGATTGAGCTACCCCCAACAATTGAACCATCCCTTTTGAGAACGTGCCCACCTCATCATGCATTCTATCCGCAAGACCAACCTCTTTTAAAAGTGGTTTAGCAACGGATTTATCTGCACCTTTTAATTCGCAGAAAAAATGTAGTGTCTGCAAAGGTGTGAGATGATCATAGAACGAAACACGCTCAGGAAGATAGCTTAGATTTTTACGAACATGAACAGAATCAGCACCCACCTTTTCACCGTTAATAAACACCTCTCCTTCTGAGGGATACATAAGCCCCATTATCATCTTTAGTGTTGTCGTCTTACCAGCACCATTAGGCCCTAAAAATCCGAAAATTTCGCCTTTATTAACTTTCATGTTTAACCTATAGACTGCCCGCAACTCTTTGAATCTCTTCGACAAATTACGTGTCTCAATTACCGGAGAAGAATTACTAGACATGGTTATCTCTCCAAATTACGATATAATACTTTTAGTAGAAGCTAAAAATCATATTTTAGAACATTTTAAAAAAATCTTTCGAATCAAAAACAGAAAAACAACCAAAAAACCCAACTTTAAAGCCCCTCTAACAATCACGTCGAAAAAAGAAAAAATAAACAAATAAATAAAAAAGAAAAAATAAATAAAAACACGCTACATCGATCGATAGGAGATAGCGCTTTTTGACAAGGATTAGTTTTGATATGGACGGTGTTCTTATAGAAGTTACAGAAAGTTATCGCCAAACAGTTATAACTACTTTTGAAACCGTTCTTTCTGAAAAGTTTGGAGAAGTGGATAAAAATTTGAGTTTTCAGGAAATTCAATTGTTTAAGGATACTGGGATTTTCAATAATGATTGGATTTTAACACAAACAG
>JAEOSI010000069.1 GCA_016840425.1 Candidatus Wukongarchaeum yapensis | reverse complement strand
CAGAAAACCTCCTACCCGTAAGAATGTAAAAAAAGATGTTAAACAAGGAGTTCCCAGCAATATTAAGGGCACGGGTGAAAAAAGCTTGTTTATGCCCAAACCTTGACCCTATAACCATATCAACCTCTCCCTTTAATAGGGGAGTAAGAACCAATGGCAAATCTTCAGGGAAATGAGATCCATCAGCATCGAGGGTGACAATTACCTTCCCCCTAGCCCTCTTAAAGCCCCTTCTTAAAGAATAACCCTTACCCCTATTAACCTTATTCCTTAAGACAACTACACCAAGATCCTTGACAACTTCAAAAGTACCATCCGTAGACCCATCATCAACCAGAATAACCTCAAAAAAAGAGATGCCAGAAATACGAGAAACCACATTTACAACATCGTTCACAACATCCCTAACCGTAGAAACTTCATTACAAGCAGGAATAACAATAGAAACACCCTTTAAAACCAACTAAAAGACCCCTAAGAAAACCAAGCTAACAATTCATATAGAGAGAACATATTTAGAGAGTTTCGCTCGCATAATATAGGAGTTTTCCTCTAATCCTTTGTTCAGCTATCTTAACGTATATTTCATCTATCTCGAAACCTATGTAATTCACACCAAGTTTCATACATGCTATGGCTGTGTTCCCTATACCTATGAACGGGTCTAAAACAAGATCTGTCTTATTTAATCCATGTAGCTCTATGCACATCATGGGTAACTTTGGTGGAAACGTGGAGGGATGCGGTCTCTCTTTGTGCTTATACTTTATCGTTTCATAGGGAATGAACCATGTGTTCCCCCTGCATCTTAAGTCTTTGGTTGCAGACTTCCATCTTCCGATATTGGATTTATCTTGATATGGAACGCCTATAGCTAACCTGTTAAGCTTAACATCACCAGACTTCGTAAAGTGGAATATATATTCAAAGCAGTCATTTAGGAAACGCTCCCCGCCGATAGGCTTGTAATGACCAACAGTTATATCTCCCTTAATATTCGGATATTTCCCAACATCCTCTTTCTGGATAGCTATAGACTTAACCCAAGTAATTACGTTCTGAAGCGTAAAATATTTCCTTAGTGTAAAAGCAACCTCCCAAGGAACCCAAAGATCTGTAGGTTTGTGTCCTATATTTAAGAAGAAAGAACCTTCACGTTTCAAAACCCTTTTACATTCTTTGGCAACTTCCTCCATCCAGTTTAAATAATTCTCCCTTGGAATGGTATCATCATACTTGTTGTACTCCACCCCTATGTTGTATGGAGGAGAGGTAACTATAACATCAACCTCTTCTGGGTCTAAGAGCGTCTTCATACCTTCTAAACAATCCATGAGGTAAATCCTGTTTTTTTCACCCCTCACTTCTTCTCACCATACTTTTATTTAGTTATAAAACTAACACTAAGAAGCAAAACAACACTATCTTTCTTTTACTTGTATACTTTAAAAGATCCCAAAAAAAGATTTAAAATCTTCGTCTTTGGCTTTTTAGGAGGTTAAATGCACGCTGAACATCCTCATGGCTTACGAATTAGGTCCCTTGGATGATGCTTTTTTTACAGGAGGTGTAGAGGTTCACATTGTTGAGCTTTCAAAAGCTTTGGTAAGAATGGGTCAAAGTGTGACTTTTCTTACAGGAAACACTCCTCACACAAAAAAAGAAGTTTGGATTGATGGAATACGCGTAATTCGGACAGAAAAATTTGGATTGATGAAAAGAACTTGGAATCCGGATGTTCTAACCTTTACAAGACAGCTACTCTTTCCACCTCTAGCTGTTCAAAAAATTCTCGGTTTCCAAGAAAGATTTGACATAATTCATGGACATATATACACAGCAGGTCTAACAGCTTACCTCGTAGGAAAACTAAAACATGCAGTTAGCATAAACACGATCCATGGTTCCTACTACGAAGTATGGCATCTTCTAAGAAGTAAAAGAAAAGCAAGAGTATACAAAGCAGCAGAAAGAATAATAGCAACCCTCGTGGGAAAGCTTGTAGATGCTCAAATCCACACAGAATCCTCTTTCGCAAAAAAAGTTGTAGAATGGGGCGTAGGAAAAGAAAAAGTTCACGTCATATTCAACGGAGTAAACCTAAACCGATTTTTTCCCAATAAACCCCTAACAGACGCCATTCCAAGGGATCTTCCAATAATAATGACTGCAAGGCGTCTTGTCCCAAAATGTGGCGTAAAATATCTGGTAGAGAGCGCTCCAATAGTTTTAAAACGACACAAGGTAAGGTTCGTAATCATAGGAGAAGGACCGGAAAAACAAAAACTCGTAAAAAAAGCAAAAGATTTAGGGCTCAAAATAGGCGAAGACATCCTTTTTTTGGGAAGCTTACCCCACGAAAAAATCCCAAACTACATGGCTGCAGCAGACATAGTAGCAGTGCCAAGTATCGTGGAAGCAACCTCAGTCCTCGTAATGGAAGCAATGGCCATGGAAAAACCAGTCATCGCCACAAATATAAACGGTATAAGAGAGATAACAGAACACCTTACCACAAGTTACTTAGTAGAGCCAAGAAACCCAAAAGCTTTAGCAGAAGGCATAATAATTCTCCTTGAAGACAAACTCTTATCAAAAAAAATAGCAAAAAAAGCAAAAGAAAAAGCAAGAAAAGAGTTCAGCTGGGAAAACATAGCAAAAAAAACCCTAAACCTCTACCAAAAAACCCTAGCCCTCAAAAACTAAAAAATCTTTAAACAACCCCTTCCTCTCCCAGTAATTTTTATATTTTCTCTAATAATTTTAAATTAAGGAGGTTTTTGGAGGGCAGTCCTAAAAATGAAGAAAATAATAACATTAGCAGTGATAATGGTAGCTACTTTATCCGCTTTCATGGCCTACACTCACTATAAAAACGGTAATGATTATAGCTACGATATACAAGATCAACCGCTTGTCGATGTTGAAAGCTGGGTATACCAGCTTCAAGACGCTGATCCAGACCTGATTGCTAGTTCAGATTTCGACTTAATAGTTATGGACTACTCCGCTGACGGGACAGAGGAAAACAAATACACGCTTGAAGAGATCAATAATATAGAAGAAAACGGCATAATACCTATTGCATATATCAGCATCGGAGAAGCTGAAGATTATCGTTTTTATTGGCAAGATGAATGGAACAAAAATCCACCAAGTTGGTTAGGAAAAGAGAACACTGAATGGGTAGGTAATTACAAAGTAAAGTACTGGGAAGAGAGATGGAAAACGATCGTAAAAGAATACTTAGACAAGGTCATAAATCAAGGCTTCTTAGGCGTTTACCTTGACATCATAGACGGATTTGAATATTGGAGTGACCCTGATAATGGCGAAGATATACATCCTTCTGAGAAAGAAACTGCAGGGAGAATGATAGATTTTCTCGTAGAGATTGCCTCCTATTGCAGGGATGAAAAAGGTAAAGCGGGCTTTTACATAATACCTCAAAATGGAGAGAGAATATTGGATTACGATGCGGATGGTTCGTATTTGGAAACAATATCGGGGATAGGAGTTGAGTCGATATGGTATGATGGTATAACTCCTCTGCCCTCTAGTGATGTAGAGGAAAGAATCCAATATTTGGATGATATAAGTGGTGCGGATAAGGTTGTTTTCTCTGTGGATTATGTTGATGATGGTACAGGGTACTTTGGAGAGAATAAGCATAGAATAGACGATTATTTGACGAAGGCTTCAAATAAAGGATATATATCTTATGTAGCCCGGTCAGATTTTGAACTTGATGAGCTTAACAACCCTTTCTAACAAAATTTTTTCAAAATGGTGAAAAATTTTAAATTCGACTAATGTTGTTAAACCCTTAAAGTGTTATAAGTAAAATTTATAAGATTTGGTCCGTGAATTGTGGAGGATTAAGATGTCTGAATCAAAAGATATAGATTTGGAAACTAGTGCTGATATAATCGCAATAGCAGCAAAATACATTGTCTTTAGTGTTTTGGCAGTAGCTGTAGGAGCTATAGGCATTGTCTATTCAATTCTTGCCTTCGCTATTTATGGTAAGGAAGCGACCTCCTTTTCTATAGCCGGTGGGTTTTTCGTTGGTGTAGCTTTCATTCTCATAGGCGTATTCTTAGTGTTTTGGGGTCTCTACTGGATGCGAAGTGAAGGAAAAAGATTGAAGAAAAAATATGGAAAATAAAGAAAGAAGGGAAGGTTATGTCTGAAAAAGAAGTAGTTATTCCTACGAAACCGAAAAAGGTTAGAAAGCCTATACCGACTTGGGAGGAAATAATAGACCAAGTTTACTCCCAAATCGAATGGTATGCTACACGTTTCATAATAATTTCGGTTCTTGGAGTAGTAGTAGGTTTCATCGGTCTCCTATATGGAATTTTAAACATATATTTCTCAGAGGGCGATGTTGAAGATGCTTCTGTCTTTTTAGGAATCTTTATCGGAGTCGGGGCTCTCGTCGCTTCTTTTGTCCTTTTAGGATGGGGCAGATTCTGGAGGAAAAAAGTCGAAGATAGGACCATATTTTAAAGAGTTTTGTCCTCCCTCTATGAGAATAATTTTTTCTTTTTTTGTTTTTCAGTTTTTTAATTTTTGTTTTATGAAACTACCTAAAAAATAATAAATCTTATAAGAGTTTTTTAGTTAGTTTGAGAACTATTATTCAAGCCCTTGTTTTTATGAGGAGAGTTTTTTAGTGATGAGCGTTTTTTATGCATCTTCTTTAGATATTCCTAGACTTGTTAGTGAGGGGAGGATTACTGTTGCTGTTTATGGTTTGGGGAAGATGGGGCAACCTTTAGCGGTTATTTTTGCTTCTGCGGGGGCGAAAGTTGTTGGTGTTGATGTTGATGAGCGTGTTGTTTCGATGATTAATGAAGGGCGTACTGAGCTTTTAGCGGAGCCTGGAGTGAGGGAGGGAATTGAGCGTTTTGTCAAGGAGGGAAGGCTTTGGGCTACTACGGATCTGGTTAAGGCTGTTCAACTTGCTGATTTTATCGTGGTTATTGTTCCTGTGGTGGTGGATGAGGAGAGTAAGGATCCTGATCTTAACGCTCTTTTAACTGTTTCTGAGGCGATCGCGAGAGGATTGAAGAAGGGTAGCGTGGTTATAATCGAGAGTACTGTTCCTCCAGGCACCACAAACGGATTTGTTCGTTCCATCATTGAGAAAGGTTCTAATCTTAAGGCCGGGCGAGATTTTGGCTTGGTTTATAGTCCTGAACGTACTTATGTTGGGCGAGTTATTGAGGATGTGACAAAAAGATATCCAAAGATTGTGGGGGGGATAAATGAGCAGAGCACGGAGGTTGCAGGGGCGTTTTATGCCATTTTTTGCGAGCGAGGAGTTATTAAGATGAGCAGTGTTGAAGCTGCTGAGACCACTAAGGTTTTTGAGGGTATTTATAGGGATGCTAATATTGCACTAGCCAATGAGCTTGCACGTTTATGTGAAAGGTTTGACGTGGATTACTTTGAGGTCAAAAAAGCTGCTAATTCCCAGCCTTTTTGCCATCTTCACGATCCAGGTGTGGGGGTTGGAGGGCATTGTATACCGGTTTATCCCCATTTTGTGATAAAGATAGCTGAGGAGATGAGGGTAAAGGTTGAGGTTACAAAGACTGCTCGAAAGGTTAATGAAGAAGCACCTCTCCACGTAATAAACCTAGTTGAGAAAGGGTTAGGGAAAATAGGGAAAGAGATTAAAGGGACGAAAGTGGTGATTTTAGGCTTGTCTTATAGAGGCGGGGTAAAAGAGAGTAGATTTTCGCCCACCTTCGACTTGGTAAAAGAGCTGGAGAAGAGGGAGGTTTTAGTGACAGTTAATGATGTGCTTTGGGATGCTGATGAGGGAAGAATGTTCCCTTTTAGATTTGAGCCAGACATCATGAAAGCGGTTGATGGTGCTGATTGTATAATAATTGCTACGGATCACGCACAATATAAGGAGTTAGACCTCGAAAAACTTGTAAATCAGGCGGGTAAAAAACCTCTTGTGATAGTTGACGGTAGGCAAGTTTTTGAATCAAAGCGTGTCTCAGAGTTTAAGGACGTAATATATATGGCCGTTGGAAAACCGAACGATTAACAAAAAACAACAACGATAAAAAAAGGAAAGGAAACGTTAAAGTTCAAAAAATAATAGTGTTATAAATGGAGAAAGCAGAGATTTTAAACGCTTAAAATAGTTAGATAATGGAGTTTTGCGATTTTATTTCTTTTAGGTGCTTTTAAGTGGTATTGACAAGTGAAAAAGGTTCATTTTTTGGGTTGAAATCCTTTTTTAGGCGTTTTAAAGGCGTTATTCTAGGGATAACGTCTTGGTCAATAGCCTTCTTTTTATACCTTCTTTATGAGCATACCCATAACGATTTTTTACCGCCTTTAGGTCTTCTTTTTTTAGGTATTGGCGCTTTTTTGCTTCTGCATGAAAAAAGAAAATTTAAAACCTTGGAAGAGTTGATTGTGCCCTTAATTGCGGGTATCTTCGTTTTCTGGATCTTTTTAATAACCCACTTTGATGAAGTAATACTCCACACAAAAATGGCGGATGAGATGGTTAAACTTGCAGTAATCGCCACAATACATATTCTACGCCTTTTAAACTATGAAGCGGACTATGCCTTTTACGAAACAGCAGACGGTGACCAAATGGGAATCATCTACCTGGAAAACCCCTCAAAAGTCTCAGCGATCTACATAGATGCAAGATGTAGCGGGGTGCATTCAACCACCATATTCCTCATAGTCTTTGCCATAATGATTCTTTACATAGGGCGTCACGCATCCTCTAAAAAAAGGGTAGGAATAAGCTTCTTAATCGGTGGAATAGGCACGTTAACAACAAACTGGATCCGCCTAACAATCATAAGCCTCACAGGATACTACTACGGATACAACACAATGATGAGAGTACACGACTACTTAGGGTTCCTCCTCTTCCTTTTATGGATGACAATTTTCTGGTACTTCGCCATAAACTACATGCTAAAAGAAAGCAACGAAGAAGAAGAAAAAACAATAACAACAACAGAAGAAGAAAAAGTAAAAATGACACCAAAGACAGCATAAACTAAAACAATAATGCGTAAAAAAAGAGGTGCCATAATTCTACTTTCCACGGTGAAAATTCACAATCTTCTTCGGTTTTATCGTTTTTATAAACTCTTGAAGTTCATAATAATCATTATGCTCCGAATAGGCAACATACTCAATCCTCCTACCCCTCCGATTTCTTGGCTTCATTATACAAGCCCACCCAGTAGGTATCACCGTATAACCCATAGATATCTTGTAAAACAGGGGACTATCAACCTTCGGCTTCTCTAAAAAACCACGGGAATAAGCAGAAATACAAGTATCTTCCATATTCTTTGTAACAATCTCCCCCATATCTAAAGCTTGATATACCCTATAAGTTCTCTCAGGTACATAAACAGGGACACCGAAATGTTTAGAGACAGCTTTAACTACCTTGTTTTTCCCAATATTATAAATACCTACAAAAGAATCTTTACCTTCACATGTTTCTAAAACCTCTATAACTTGCTGAATCGCATGGGATTGAGGAGGAAACATAAAACAAGGATTGTTATAAGTCATGTCCAAGTAACAAACATCTGCCCCTTCAAACTCGTGTAAAATCCCCCTCATCCTATCGTTTAAACGAAAATCCCCCGTATAAACCTCCACCTTACCCTTATCATCCCCTTCCTCCTCCCGTTCCACCTTAAACATAAGCGCCCCAGGACAATGATTCGCATCATAAGCCTTTATCACAGCCCCAAAAACCTTAATCTCTTCCCCGGGTGCTATAGTAGGTATCAAACTTTTAGGAACACCATAAAGCGCCTGAATCACCCTACCCGTCTCCTCACTACAAAGAATAGGTCCCTTACTCCATCCTTTTCTCAACCCTCGCATGTGATCAGTATGAGCATGAGTGAGAAGATACAAAGAAGCCTTAACGTTAAACCGGTCCACCACTATTTTTCCCATAAAAAAACCCCATCGAACAACAATAAACAAGCAAACTAAAACTAAAAATTATTGATCACAAAAAAACCTTAATTTTTATTTCTAATGAGTATTTCTGTTCACTTTCAAGGACCTCTCTCTCCTCAAAAGTTATATAAATATGACAGTAAGAAAAGAATCGAGAAAACATTTTATCATTTTATAGCCTTTTTTATAAAGGAAAAAAATAGTATAAAACATTAAGAGTTATTTTTTTATTTTGGTGGTGGAAAAACTCTTGTCTGAATCTGAAGATCTTGAAAGTTTACCGGGAGTAGGACCGGCAACAGCTGAAAAACTTCGAGAAGCAGGATACCTAAACCTTGAATCCGTAGCTGTTGCTACACCACAAGAAGTTGTAGCAGTAACAGGGCTTGGCGACACTATTGCTGCAAAAATAATACAAGCAGCTAGAAAATCCTTAGACCTCGGATTCAAGTCGGCAGAAGAAGTTTTAAAAGACAGACAAAACACTAAAAAAATCGCAACAGGAAGCAAAAACATAGACAACATCCTCGGAGGAGGCATAGAGACAAGTGCAATGATAGAATTTTTCGGCGAATTCCGCACAGGAAAAACACAACTATGCCATATGTGCACTGTAACCGCTCAACTACCCGAAGAAGAAGGAGGAATAGAAGCCAAAGCAGTTTACATAGACTCTGAAGGAACTTTTCGCCCTGAAAGAATTATCTCCATGGCCCAAAGAGTTGGAAAAGACCCCCAAGAAATCATGAAAGGAATATACGTGGCAAGAGCCTTTAACACAGACCATCAAATAGCCCTCGCTGATAAAGCGGCAAAAATGGCGAAAGAAAAAAACATCCGCCTCCTCGTAATAGACTCCCTAACCTCCCACTTCAGAGCCGAATACGTGGGAAGAGAGAGCCTTGCAAGCAGGCAACAAATGCTAAACAAACACCTACACCAACTACTCCGATTCGCAGAAATAAACAACGCAGCAGTAATCGTTGCAAACCAAGTCATGGCCAGACCAGACGCCTTCTTCGGAGACCCAACCATAGCCGTAGGAGGACACGTAATGGCCCACGCAGCCACAACCCGCGTCTACCTAAGAAAAGGAAAAGGAGAACTCAGAGTAGCAAGAATATTCGACAGCCCATGCCTACCAGAATCAGAAACCACCTTCAAAATCGCAGAAGGCGGCATCATAGACCCTTAAAACACCAAAAAACCCTTAAAAATCACTTTCAATAGAATAATAACGTTAATTATTCTCGCCGATAATTCCAATAAAACCCCGCCTAAGCTACTCCTATCAATATAATTCAAAAGGAAAATAACTCTTACCCTTATTAGCTCTTTCATGCGGGAAAATTTCTTGTTCAAAAAGATAAAGAAAGAATTTTATAAAAATTAAAAAAACAAGAATTTAAAGAGATTAAAAACATTAGGGGGGACAAAAAATGAATTCTCAAATTGAAGAAATAAAAGATATAATCGTACAGGTGTTGCAAAAACATGGGGTAAAGAAGGCGAGTTTGTTTGGTTCTATTGTGAGAAGAGAAGCGGATGAAAAAAGTGATATAGATTTACTTGTCGAGTTTGAGGGAAGGAAGAGTTTGTTAGACCTTGTAGGTTTAAAACTTGAACTTGAGGAATTGCTAAGAAGAGACGTAGATATTCTTACTTACAAATCCCTCCATCCCCTCCTCAGAGATAGAATCTTGAGTGAACAAGAGGTAATACT
>JAEOSI010000068.1 GCA_016840425.1 Candidatus Wukongarchaeum yapensis | reverse complement strand
AGCACCAAACAAGCTTTCTTTGCTGATTTTTCTTTTAATGATTGCTTTAAACCCTATTATATTTGCTAACTCGGCATACTATGGCCGTCATTACATAATACCAGCAACCCTACTCATGATCTCCTTATTAACCCTTAAAAATGGACAAGAGATAAAAAGCGCTATCACGATGGGCATAGCAATTATGTATACCTACTTTTCAGCTCTCTTTTTACCACCCTTTCTTCTCAACATGAAATCAAAAAAATCGCTAGTAAAATATATGATAATCACCATAACAACCGTTTTAATAATCCTCTCTCCCTTTATTTATCTGGCAGGCGAAAAATATTTTGATGATACCGTTTTCGAACACACAGAAATAGGTGCAAGAGGCTTTAGCGTTTGGAAAGTAGCAAGCGAAATTTCAGGAGATACATCCTTAGAATACAATCTCCCCTTTATCATTCAAGCAATATTTCTCACCATTATAACAGCTTTGTTTATATTCTCCTGCAAATTTTCTTTAAAGAAAAGGAGAATGTTTTGCCTTGAAGTTTTTGTAATCACATTTTATCTTACCTTCCTTCTTTTGAATAAACACGTGCTTCTGCAATACTTTATTATACCTGCTGTCTTTTTACCTCTCTCCATATCCTTAATAAAAACAGGAAAAAAACCCTTCATAATACACATGAGCACCTTTTATATGGCTAATTGGGCGATATTCCTTGTTTACAGGCTGGAATATGAATACTTTAAAGATTTGCCCCTCTTTGCTTTAGGGGTAGTCATAATATATTCATCAGCCATTATACCCCTCATATTTTTACTATTTTCGAAAGAATTAAAGGGTCAGAAATAACAAAACCAGAAATTAGAGCTAAAGAAGATAAATTTAATACCTGTGTTAAACTAATTGCTCCAAATGACTGGTGGATTGGAAGTTATATGGCGAAATCGCAGGAAATAGCAGAAAAAACAACCCGTCTTCCTAATCCACTCAGTTCATCTACTGTTTTGAGCGGTTTTAAAAAAACGTTAAAAATCCATAAATACTTTGTCCTAGTTTTTGCCATCGGTTTCTTATTACGAATACCTTTTATTCTTTTCCCTCCTTCCTCAATGGGTCGTTATCGTGGAGATGTCAAACTCTATGTTCGTCGATCTAAGTCCATACTTGAGGGAAAAGTTCCTTATCGTGATTTCTGGGATATTCAGCCTCCCTTGTGGTCTTACTCTTTAGCTGCTTGGTTTAAATTGATCGGTCAGGATCCTAGTCAGAACGGGGTGAGGGCTTTCATTTTTATCTTTTGCATGTTAGACATTCTTATTATTTACTTACTGGCTAAGAACTTGTTCTCACAACGTGAAGGCATTATCGCAGCTTTGTTCTTTGCTGTAAATCCCCTAGATATTTTTAGTTCAATGATGTTTATAAGGTATGATGCCGTTCCCCTATTTTTCGCCCTTCTTTCCTTTTATTTCTTGCAAAAATGGAGGTGGAAATTATCAGCCTTAATCCTAGGTATAGGTATTATGTTCAAGTATATTACTGCCCTAATTTTCGTCCCTTACCTCATATACGTCTGGAAAAATAGCGAGAAAGAAAGCTCAAAGAATAGTCTTAGCTTTTTACGTAATAAGATTGTATGGGCTTACTTCTTAACGGTTATAGGTTTCTGTTTTGCTATAGCTTTACCATTCATCATTATGGCTTGGGACAATTACTATTCTTACACAACACTATTTGCTCGGGATCTGAAAGCTCGAATAAGTATATACGGATTTATAGCTCATGCCTATAATTACTATCATCCAGGATCTGATTGGATATTTGAATTAGGCAGAATAGCTTTCATAATTATATTAGGATTCCTTTTAATTATAACGAAAAAAGTTCTTAGTAAAAGAGAAGGTTTGGATAATATAACGTTTGTATACTTAGCATTTCTCTGGTCAGCTCTATATATTTCGCTTAGTATTTCTGCTAATCCACCTTACTTTGAGCATTTAATGCCTTGGCTAGGTATACTAGTAGCTCGATATATAACTCAAATTAATATTAACAAAATTTTTGACATGGTAATAATAGCATCTTTGATCGTTCCCGCAGCAATAGTCTTTGCATACTTGTGCCGTTGGAATCACTTTTACCTGTATCCAAAGAGTACCTTTTACATTGTATATGCTTTTGGTGTTTTATCTTTGGATATTCCGCTATTCTATACGTTTTTTAAATATTACTCAAAACTAGATATTTTAGCACAAAAAAACTTTTAATATCTCCTTAATAAACAGAAGAATCCCTAAACAAACAATATTGATGCGTACATTTCGCCGAGAATCAGCGTAATAATCCAAAAGGAGTCTAGAACGCCTCATGATATCTTTTAAGAATAATCTCCGTGAAGTTATCAATGCTCATAAATACTTCATCATTATCTTTATTACAGGATTCCTTTTAAGAATACCATTCTTTTTTTACTCGGTATTGGAAACAGAAACGACGGATGTTCGACTTTATGTAGGAAGAGCTAACGCTATTTTAGATGGTGAAGTTCCCTATCGTGATTTCAGAGACATCCATCCGCCCTTATGGTCTTACACTCTAGCACTTTGGTTCAAATTAATTGGAAGAGACCCCAGTGTTGATGGTGTGAAAGCTTTTATTTTCATTTTTTCAATGCTAAATATATTAGTTATATATATCATTGCAAGAAACATATTCTCGCAGCGTGAAGCTATCATTGCAGCTCTGTTCCTCGCAGTGAACCCTCTTGATATAATTAATTCGATGAGTTGGGGCCATTTTGATGCTGTCCCACTATTTTTTATTCTTCTATCTTTCTATTTCCTGCAAAAGGACAAATTGAAAACATCAGCTCTTTTTTTAGCCGTTAGCGTCATGTTCAAATATGTAGCTGCTTTAGTTCTCGTGCCATATTTGATCCAGATTTGGAAAAAAACAAAAACAGAACATACAAGTTCTTACTGGGGATTCTTGTCCAATAAACCCCTAATGCATTATCTCGCTATTGTAATAAGTTTTTGTGTAATTGTAACCTTTCCATTCTGGATCTTAGATTTTAATAATTTCGTTCATTATAGTTTAACTTTTGCTAGGGTTGCAAGGCCTCGTGTGACTGTATACGGTTACTTTGCTCACCTATTTTCTCATTATTATCCAGATTCAGTAGGAAGTGTTCCAAAGAATAGATATTGGAAAAATTATGATCTTACACTAGTTCACCAATTAACGCCACTCGAATATTTACTAAAGATAAGTTTTCTTATTATTGTTACAAAGAAGTTTATTAGTAATAAAGATGTGTTAAAAGATATTGAATTTGTTTTCCTCGCCTTTTTATGGACCATGGGCTTTATTGCTTTAAGTATGACAGCTTTGCCTCAATATTTCATGTATTCTATGCCTTGGTTAGGCATGCTTGTAGCCTGGTATTCGACCCTTTATAGCAAGATTAATCCCCACAAACTTTTCAGTATAAAACTATTCATTGCATCGTGGCTAATTCCTGCAACATTAATCCTTGCACAATTGACTTACAAGAATTATTTTGAATTATCTCCTACCGGTGTTTACTATCTTGGATACGCAATAGGTGTTGCAGCCTTCAATATACCACTTTATTACGCTCTTATCAAGTACTACTATCTCCTCCGCTAACTTGATTCTGAAAAGGGGTAAAAAAGCGATTTGAACTCTTTCATTAGAGCGAAGTTTTAGTAATAGTCACATAACCTCACGAATACCCATTGAGACATGAAAAATGCAACTAAAATCAGTACTATGTATCGGTAGAATTCGACCATCTTACCAGTATCTATTTCTGCCTCTTTTTCTTCTTTTGTATTGATTATTGTTATGATTAGAAATATGCTGATTAATACAAGGATAATTACATGTACTAGAACTAGGGGTAAGGAGTCGTGTCGCCATTCGTGGGTTCTTAATGCTATTAGACCGTAAACATAGTAAGATGCTATTTTAATTGATGGTTCCACGACATAGAAAGAGATTGGAGCGATCGCATATAAGTAATATTCAAAGTGTACTTTTGTGTATACCATGAGAAAGACTATTATTATAATAGCAATTGACTTGAGAGGATCGTAGTTTCTTTTAAAGACAAAACCGTATGTAAGGACTATTGGGATGATTAATAGCCTTTTTGTGATGTCTGGCAAGCTAATATCGGCATCATGAACAATGATTGTATAGAGACCACTACCTTCAACTTTTTGGTTTATAAAATACCTTCTTATTGGGTGCATTACTTCGTCTGGAGCGATGAGGTAAAAGGGTAAATATATTAAGACTATCGTAACGGAAGTAATTCCCAGTAAAATCAGTCTTTCAAGCCATTTCTTTTCCTCTTTGAGGAGTATCGGTAATAGCAATATCGGGAAAAATTTTACGAGAAATCCTATCGCTAAAAATAGGCTTGCTAATCGTAATCTATGTTTTAAAAGAAAATAGATAGGGAGTAAAAAGAAAAACACACAAACAGGTTCGTCCGTTACTTTAAGTACGGCAACAATGGGAGTTAGCGGATTTGTAATAAAGAGTAAACTGGCGTAAAACTCCAACTTTTTATCCTCGGTTAAAGGGAATTTGTAGATTAGGATCGCTGAAAGTATGTTAAAAGCTGAAAAGTAGATTTGATAAGCGAAAATGCTCCCACCAGCCACATATGGTAAAACTAATAAGTATTGGATTAAAGGCGGATTCTCAGTATAAACGTCACGATACAAAACTCCTCCTTCTAAAATCGTCTTAGAACGAGCCTCGTAAACTTCTATATCGGGAGCTCTATCTGTCATTAATCCAAAAGTTACACCAGATAAAGTCTCCTTGTTAAAAATGTGAGTCATGAAAAGATCGAATAAGAGAAGTATAGCATGTATGATTACAGAGACGAATATAATGAGCTCTAATTGTCTATTTCGTTTAAATTGTGAAAAAAATGGAAGATTAATCACGCCATTCATTTTAAAAATCAGGATATTTATAGATTATTGTAAAAAAATATACATTAAGCGGAAAAAAACGGTTTAGAGGATTTTCTAATTGGAGTTGATTGAGCCTCTTCGGGATAAAAATTTGTTTTTCCTTGATGGTGACGGGGTTTTATGGATGGGTAATCGGCCTATTCACGGTGCTAGTCGAGTTATCAAGTTTTTACGTGAACGTGGCTTGTTTTGTTTTTTGCTTACAAATAATTCTACTAAAAGTCGTGTTTCTTATGTTGAAAAGCTTCAAAAATTGTTTGGGGAAAAGTTTAGGCTTGATGAAGTGCTCACTAGCGCTTATGGAGCTGCCCTTTATCTTAAAGAAAAAAGAGCTAATCGTGTCTTCGTGATCGGTGAATCCGGTCTAAAAGAAGAGCTTTCAAATGCGGGTTTAAAAGTGGTTGATGAGGAGGATAATAAATCTGTTGATTTTGTTGTTGTGGGCTTAGATAAGGGTTTTAATTATTCAAAATTATCCACCGCTTTAAAACATCTTTATAATGGCGCAGAACTCCTTGCTACCAACGATGATCCTTTTTTAGTCACTGAAAAATTTCCTATACCAGGGGCGGGTGCTTTAGTTTCGGCTGTTGAAATATGTTCAGGAAGAAAGGCTTTAACAGTTATTGGAAAGCCAAATCCGTTCCTAATCCGTTTAGGTTTAGAAAAAGCAGGTATAAAACCTGAAGAAGCGGTGTGTGTTGGAGATAGAATTACAACCGATATAAAAGCAGGTAAAGCAGCTGGAATTTTCACAGTTTTTGTTAGAACAGGCACAGGTAAGAGTGAAGAACATCTAATAAATGAAACAAAACCTAACCTCGTGCTTAATTCCATAGCAGACCTCATGAAGGACTAAAAAGGCTCTTTCTTTGTTTTTAATTTTAAAGGTACTTCATGCCTTTTTTCCTTCTTTTTTATTTTTATGTAGTTTTCTTGTCGTCTTTCCCTTTCTTTTGCAAAGGCTAATCCTTTAACAAAAGGAGAATAGCTTTTTAGATCAATTATTTTATATCTTTTATCCTCAATTTCTCCCGTTTCTTGGATTACACGTGGTATTTTTTCCATCATGATACTTATAACGTTTTCATCGCGTTCTTTAACCGTTTCAAAGATCTTTTTGAAATTATCGTCCATATCTTCCGTCAACTTTTCTCCTCCCGTCTCTTCTAGGGCTTCCGAGAAACCTTTTTCTTCCTCTTGGCTTAACAGTTTTTCTTCTCGTTCCTTCGCAATTTTAAGCGCTTTATAAAACACAAGATAATCCTTCTCCTCCCTAAGTTTTGCAACACGCTTTTTCACTTCTTTAAATTTGTTCCAAACGATCTCACCGTTCATCTTATCAGGCATGACTATACCCCGTCATATACCCTTGAAGTGGTTTTGTCTTGATGTAAAAATAAACAGTATCTTTTAAAAGGATATTGCTCTTTGTTTTATTAAACAGTATCTTTTAAAAGGATATTGCACTTTTTTTTAGATATTTATGGGTTGGTAGGCCTTAAGATTGAGTTTCCCTGATATTGAAAACAGTATAGGCGTAAAAGAAAAAGAGACAGGAAACCTAGAATACAAGCTTAAGCTAACTCCTGTACGTTATATTAGTGAGGAAAAGCTTGAAAGCCTTGCCACCCAAATGAATTACAGGATAAATGAAGGGGAAGGTGAAGCTGTTTACGTCTTAGGTGTTACTGACGATGGGGAACCGTTAGGAATATCTGAGGAAGAGCTTGAAAAAAGTCTCGAAGTCCTAAAACTGATGGCTGAAAAAATAAAAGCTCAGCTAACCGTTATAAGGGTGGGGGAAGGCCGTAAGGGAAAAATCGCTGAAATCCTAGTCAGGCGTTTCCATGAAGAAAGCTTCCCAATAGATATAAATATTGCTCAAATCGGCAACGTGGACTCTGGAAAATCCACCCTTGCAGGAGTCCTGATAAGCGGGAAACTTGACGATGGCAATGGATCTGCAAGAACTCTCCTATTCAGGCATAAACACGAACTCCTATCCGGTAGAACATCTTCAATCTCCACGAGAATTCTAGGCTTTGACGAAGGAGGAGAGATTGTAAACTACCTACCCCCATCCCCCCCTGGAGACGCTGAAATCCTTGCCCATTCATCAAAAATAATAAACTTCATCGATCTTGCAGGCCATGAAAAATACTTAAGAACAACTATTTTTGGTTTAGTAGGCTATTCGTCAGACTACGCCATGCTTGTGGTGGCGGGTAACGCGGGAGTCCTTCCCATGACCAAGGAACACTTAGGCGTAGCCCTTGCTTTGGGTTACCCAATATTCGCCGTAATCACAAAGATAGATCTTGCACCAAAAGAGGTTCTCAATAAAGTTATTGAAGATTTACAGCGCCTCTTAAAGTTACCAGGCGTGGATAAGATTCCTGTAATAGTCAGGGATGTGGATGATGCAGTTGTTTGCGCTAAAAGCATGTTTACTGGGGCAAGATATAGAATCGTTCCCGTTTTCCTCGCAAGCAACACAACAGGAGAAGGTCTAGACCTCCTAAAATCTTTTTTTAACCTTCTCCCTAAGGTAAGAGACTTCAAAGAGAAGATGGACCAACCCTTTTCAACCTTTATTGATGAAGTATTTTCCGTGACTGGTGTAGGAACAGTTGTGGCCGGCACAGTGCTTTCAGGAGCCCTAGAAGTAAACCAACAAATACTTCTCGGACCCTTTGATGACGGTGATTTTAGGAAAGTACGCGTCAAATCAATCCACTATAAACGTACCCCAGTAAGACGGGTGATTGCAGGTCAAACCGCTGCCTTTGCCCTCCACAAAATTAAAAGAGAAGAGGTTAGGAAAGGGCAGGTACTAGTAAGCCAAGAATTAGGCCCAGAAGCGGTCAGAGAATTTGAAGCAAAATGCATGATACTTTACCATAAAACCACAATCAAGACCGGCTATCAAGCAGTTATTCACAGCCACACAATAAAACAAACAGCCCGCATTTTGTGGATGAATAAAAAATATCTAAGGACAGGAGATCGCTCTACGATACTTTTCCAGTTCATCTGTAGACCAGAATATATTGTGCCTGGTATGCGGTTTGTTTTCCGTGAAGGGCGAACTAAAGGAATCGGCGTTATAACTCATGTCAAGCATAAAGCTTAAAAAACATGTTAATTTCAAAAAATAAAGGAGGCAAATCGAGTTTGAAGCTTTGGGAAACTCAAACATGGTATGATCTTGAAAAAATCGAGTCTAAAACAGCTATATTGCCTGTAGGATCGATCGAGCAACACGGACCTCATCTGCCCCTTGCTACAGACCTAATAATCGCTGAAGAAATAGCGAAGAAAGTTAGCGAACAAATAGACGCCTACCTTTTACCCATCCTACCATACAGTTGTTCTAAAGAGCATTTAGGCGTTCCAGGAACCATCTCTCTTAGGTCGACAACTTTGCTTATTTTGCTTGCTGATATCTTTCAATCTCTTGAACAAAGTGGTGTAAAATATCTCGGAGTCGTTTACTGGCACGGCGGCAATGTCCCAGTTTTCAAAAAATATGAAGCTACCATAAAGTCTGCTAGAAAGTACACTTTAGAAGAAAACGGAATAGAAGAAAAAGAAAAGCTCGAAGTCGAGTTTCTTAACCCTTGGAAATTCCTTAGGGAACAGTTTGTAGAACTTTTCGGTAAAAAAGATCTTCACGCTGGCGCTATTGAAACCTCCCTCATATTACACCTTCGACCAGAATTAGTACGTTTGAACTTAGCTGTAAACGAGTGGGATGACCGCGTTATAGATAATTTAGACGACCTCCCCTGGACATTACTAAGTGAAAGCGGCGTACTTGCATCAAACATAGAACAATCATCAGCCGAAAAAGGTGAAAGCCTCCTAAAACTATCTGTAGAAGCTATTACTAACCATATCATTTCAAAATTTCAGGCCCCAAAAATGTTTTAAAAACAAAAACGCGAAAATGGATCATTTTTTAAATTCTAATTTTAAAACATTTTAAAAAAAGACCGGAAAGAAAATTAAAGAGCTGAAAATGGCTTCGATAAGCGAGTTTTTGAAATATGAAGATTTTGCAAAAGAGAAAGGAGCAGTTAACGCGGAAATAATCCCTGCTTCCGCCGTAATAGTTGATAATAGAATCAGGCTCAAATGCAGGTTTGGCTGTCCATTTTACTTTACCCACTGGATGTGCCCACGCCAACATGACATAACTCCCTGGATTTTCAAAGAAAGATTTCTAACCTGCTATGACTGGGCCTTGATAATCCATGCATATACATATAAAGACAACCAAAGAATCGCTTTTGAAGTTGAAAGAAAAGCATTCTTAGACGGATATGTCCTAGCATTTTCTATCGCCAATTGTACCCTTTGCGAACCATGCAAATATCCAGAACCCTGCCCCCACCCAGAAAAGGCTAGACCATCACCTTCAAGCTTAGGTATCAACATCTTTGAAACAGTCAAAAAACAAGGATTCTACATAAAAACACTAAAAGA
Source organism: Candidatus Wukongarchaeum yapensis (assembly GCA_016840425.1). GTDB lineage: Archaea > Asgardarchaeota > Wukongarchaeia > Wukongarchaeales > Wukongarchaeaceae > Wukongarchaeum > Wukongarchaeum yapensis. Next base: position 264 of record JAEOSI010000068.1, on the reverse strand, counting down.
TAAAACTGAAGAACAAAACTGGTACTCGATCGTTCTCATAGATTAAAAATAACAGTATTATATCCGCTTATATGTTAGAATCACATAATCTCCCTCTTTTTTAACATCTATTAAAGAAAGATTCGGCGCTTCATCTATCATTTGAAACCCTGCGCCACTAACCAAGCTTATCGCTTTATTTCCTCCAAGAATTCTTGGTGCAATCGTTAATCTTATCTCATCTACTAAACCGCTTTTAATCATACTCCAATTAAGTTCTCCCCC
>JAEOSI010000262.1 GCA_016840425.1 Candidatus Wukongarchaeum yapensis | reverse complement strand
TATGGTAGAAGAAGAAAGTTTTGCTAAAGCGATAGTTGAAAAAGGTACGTGGAAAATACTAGGATTCCACATCATAGGTCCTTATGCACCGATTCTTATCCAGGAAGTTATTAATGCAATGGCAACCGACGAGACCATAATACCCATCGCATCTGGCATGCATATTCATCCTGCTCTGCCTGAATTAATTTTGAGGACGCTATCAAGGCTGAGAGAACCAGAACAGTCGTCTTGAAAGCCCGAATTCTTTCCACGTGAAACTAAGTGTTTACTTTTTTTGTTTCATCCTAGGCTTTTCCCTTTTTTATATGGACAGTATAAATTCTATTTTCCGAAGATCTTTTGGATAAAATCATTATCTTCAACCGAACATTCTTTAAGATAATATTGAACCATATCTTTCATATTTGGATTAATTTGCAAGACTTGACGAAATTCGGTTACTGACACGTTTGTGTCGCCAAGCAGATAGTATGTGAGACCTAGCACTACGTGCGCCTCATCGTTCGTGGGAGTGAGTTTAACAGCTTTTTTTGCAAATTCTAGCGCTTCTGGAAAATTCTTAGATTCAATTGCTTCCCAACTTGCTTCAATTTGATTATAGGTATGAGCCAAGCCGAGGAGTCGCCGGAGTTCTTGGATTGGTTCAGTATGGTCCTCCACGCGAAGATCAATATACCTATCCCCATATCCAGCACGCCCTGCACCTTTTCTCATGATTATTAATGCAGCAGATTGGCGTCCTCGTGCATCGCCTCCAGCGTCTTGTCCTCCTTCGAGAGCAGCTATCAATTTATCTGCAAGCTCACCTTTTGCGTTTTCGAAGTGGTCTGCCATGGCAAGGACAACGTCTTCGCTGGTGAGTATGTTCCCTTGAGCGGTATAAGTCGCTCCGGTCGCACTCCCAGCCCACTCAAGACAGTTCTTACCAGTGAAGCAGGCTACATTACCTTTCGCATCAACTACGCCCAATTGCCTTTCTTCTCGTTCTTCATCATTTTTTGTAAGCTCGGCAATGACTTCATCTGCAGAAAGATCTTCACGCAGTAGTTTTAGGCCATTTGGACCATAGGATACATTTACAAACGCTTGAGTAGCGATTGCTCCGACTTCAGCTTCGACCCAGGGCACAATGCTACCCACTGAGAAATACTTTGATTGAACCGCTACACCAAGATCCCTATTGTGTGGATCAATGGCCGCTATTGAAAAAGTAGAGACCAAGTTACTCAACTTTCAAACCTCCAACATAGAACGCATCTTTTTTCCCGAAATCTCATTTTATATCTTTTTTCCTCGTCTCATCTTAAGACACCTGAAAAATAAGCTGAAAAGGAATTTGAAGCTCTAAGGAAAAGAAAAAGAATAAAAAAACAAAAAACAAGTAGGAATAACAAAAAAGAAACTGTATAAAAAATAATTCCTTTTATTCCTGATTATCGATAAGTTAAGTATCTTTTATTCTTTAAGAGAAAGAGGGGTACTTTTTTGCCTACTAATATAGGCCTTGAGGCTGAGTTGGTTTATCAAAAGCACTTGGATGCGGAAACTATAGAGGAGAAAATCCGTACCCTTGAAGAGTTTATCTCCCTTGTACCAAAACACAAAGGGACAGAAAAGCTTCTTGCTACTCATCGGGGAAGATTGGTAAAGCTTAGAGCTCAGCTTGAGCGTCAGAAGAAGGCTGGGGCTCGAACTGCTGAACCTTTCAGTATAAAGAAGGAAGAGGACTCTCAGATCGTCTTGATTGGAGTAAGGGGGAGTGGGAGAAGTATGCTTTTGAACGCTTTGACGGGAGCTCAAGTTCCGGTGGGAGAGTTTACCCAACTTCCGAAAGTTGGCGTATATGAAGCAAAAAATCTTGGTGGTGTGCGATTTCAAGTGGTAGAGTCCCCTGCTATTGTTGAGGGGGCGTCTCAAGGTGCCGCTAACGGATTACAGATTTTGGGATTGATACGTAATACTGATCTTGTGTGTCTTTGTGTGGATCTTTCAATGGATCCAGAATGGCAAATGGACATCCTGTTAAAAGAGGTTGATACTGCGGATATTAAGCTTAACACTCAGCCTCCTCGTGTCAAAATAAAGCGAGGGGGAAGTGGGGGTATTCAGGTCTTTGGAGTAGAAAAAACAAGCATAACGAAAGAGGATCTAGTATCTTTTCTTAAGAGTGCAGGTTTAACTAACGTTACCGTTGAGATAGAAGAAAATGTTTCATTAAATGATATTGGGGAGGCTTTAAAGGCGCGAACTGTATATAAAAAAGCCGTGATTATAGCGATGAAAGGGGATATGCCAGGGTCTCTAAAAAACTATGAAATCATTAGGGAGAAATACGGTGAAAGGTTTCCCTTAATACCCATCTCTGCTAAAACAGGGGAAGGTATTGATAAAATCGGTGAAGAAGCGTTTCAAATCCTTCAAATGATCCGCGTATATACGAAAAACCAGCAAGGCGAAGTTTCGAAAAGACCCCTCGTGTTGTTTCATGGTTCAACGGTAGCTGATGCTGCTAAAA
>JAEOSI010000261.1 GCA_016840425.1 Candidatus Wukongarchaeum yapensis | reverse complement strand
ATGCCAATCTACTTCAAATCTTTATTAGTTTTAAAGTCTAAGATAAAACTCTTCTTTTGAATTTTTTGACAAAAAGCTTTTAGATGAGTCAATATTTAATTTTTTAAAATTTTTAGAGGATAAAACTTTTTCAAGATTTAAAGAGGTATAAATGATGGTTTTAAACCATGGAAAGAAGTCCAGAAAACTAACACAAAAAACATTACTACTACTCTTGTTAACATTACCTCTAATAATAGTAACAACAACATCGAACCCGTTATTTGTGCCACATTAAGCTTTATTAGAAAAACAAAGAATAAAAGGAAAGATTGAAATTATAAACAATCATATTAAGGCTTTTTATATACAGTTTTTAAACGTTTGTTTAGGGGTTTTTTCATGGTTCAGGGTGATTCTTTAGAGGAAATTGTTTACAAGTTTGCTTTGGAGAATGCTGTTCGTCATGGTGGAAAAGCGGATATAGGCGCTGTTATGAAAAAGATAATGGCTAGTTCTGAGGGATATCGGAAAAGATCAAAAGAAGTTATTGGAATAGTCAGAAAAATTGTAAATCAAGTTAACGTGATGAGTCCTGAAGACCAAGAAGCAGAACTTGAATTAGCAGCACCAGAACTTATTAAAGCTGAGAAAGAAAAGAGGGAAGTTTCAAAGGTTGAACTGCCGGAACTGCCCCAAGCAGAAAGGGGGAAAGTGGTGATGCGTCTTGCACCTTTTCCCTCAGGACCATTACATATAGGAAACGCAAGAATGGTAGTTTTAAACGACGAATACGTAAAACGCTACAAAGGAAAACTTCTCCTAGTTTATGATGACACTATAGGGGGAGGAAAAACTGGGAAACGCATACTACCTGAAGCTTATGACATGATAAAAGAAGAGCTCGGGTGGTTAGGGGTTAAAATCCATGAAATGTATTATAAAAGTGACAGGTTGCCCCTTTTTTGTAATTATACAGAGGAACTAATAAAGAAAGGACATGCCTATGTTTGCACTTGTGAAGCAGAAACTTTCAGGGAAAAGTTCAAATCAAGGGGAGTTTCTTGTCCCTGCAGAGCCCTCCGTATCGAAGAAAATCTCGAACGATGGAATAAAATGATTGAGGGAGCATACAAGGAGGGGGAAGCCGCTGTTAGGCTTAAAACAGGAATGGATCATCCAAATCCCGCGGTTAGAGACCATGTAATTATGCGTATTTGTGATGAAGAGCATCCAAGAGTTGGCAAAAAATACAAAGTATGGCCTCTCTTAGACTTTTCTTGGGCTATCGATGACCATCTTCTTGGAATGACTCACATACTCCGCGGTAAGGATTTAGTAAAAGAAGACATAATAGAAAAGTTTGTTTGGAAGTTCCTCGAATGGCCTGAAAAGGTCTTTGTACATTATGGTCGCTTGAAAATTTCTGGTCTTACTTTATCAAAAACTGTTGCAAGAAAGAAGATTGAAGAAGGGGAATATTTTGGGTGGGAAGATCCGCGTACTTGGAGTCTTAAATCTTTAGATGCTCGTGGAATTAAGCCTGATGCTCTAAGAAATGCTATAAAAGATTTAGGGCTAAGCCTTGTTGATATAGAGTTTAGCCCGGAAGCAATCTATGCCCATAATAGGAAAATCATCGACCCAGTAGCCAATCGATACTTTTTCGTAAAAAATCCTGTAGAGCTAAAAGTTTTTGGAATACCTTTTGAAAAGTTAACGCCCCACCTTCCAAAACATCCAGACTTCCCAGAAAGGGGAAACAGGGCTTTTGAAATAAAAATCCTTGATGGGGAATGGAGCGGGTTCATCACGCTAAAAGACGCGGAAAAAAATGAAGGAAAAATGATCCGACTAAAAGGGCTCATGAACATAAACTTAAACACCCTCAAAAATGGAAAAATTAGCGCTGAATATCACAGCAGAGGCGTTGAAACAATAAAAGAAAAAAACGTGCCAATAATACACTGGGTACCCGCAGAGGAAGCAGTTAACGCGAAGGTTTTGATGCCCGAAGGAGAGATGATAGAAGGCCTTGCAGAACCCTCATGCAAAGAGTTAAAAGTAGGAGAAATCATTCAATTTGAACGTTTTGGATTCGGAAAAATAAAGAAAACAATGCCATTAGAGGTGTGGTTTGCTCATAAATAGAGGAAAACAGCTCTTTCAAGTTAAAAAAGACAAAAATCTACTTTTTCACTATTTTATTAGACAAATCTGCTTTTTTATTCAATGTCTGCGTGATGTTCTTCCATTTCTTTCTCTTCTATTCCTAAGTTTTTCGCAATTTGTGCCACTATTCCATCAAGAAGTATAGCTGAAGAATATTCAAAACCTGGAATAAACAGCTCTTTCTCTATCCTTCTTTCAATTAGTGGTTGTTCAAACTCGCTTACTTTCGCTTTTCGCCCCTTGCATATTAGGGTTATATCGGCTTTTCTTGCCAGAGAACTTTCAGGATAAGAGGTTACAGCCACCGTGGGTATACCCCTCTTTCTTGCTTTTTCTGCAAAACCCACTGTGTAGGGTGTTTCACCGCTTCCTG
>JAEOSI010000260.1 GCA_016840425.1 Candidatus Wukongarchaeum yapensis | reverse complement strand
AATAACCCTAATACGATCCCGTAACTCCTTAGAAAACGTCTCAACAGCTGACAAAAAACCAGAAACAAGATCAGCATCCACACAATATTTACCGCCAATCTTCTTATGAAAGACGCATACACTATTTTTAATCACATACAAATCATGAAGCATAAACCGAAACCTCAACGCTTTCTCATCCAATCGATTAAAAAATAAAGATGTTACCCGAAAAACATTAAACCCTCACTACCCATTCCCGCAAAAAGAAAGTCTTAACCCGCGAACTAGCCCTTTTACGGCGGAGCTTTTGTAAATGCCAAATTAGACGGATACTGTTTGACCACATTGTCAAAACCGTGTGTTAGTCCTTAATTTGTGCTTCCAGAACATGAACAATATCTTAAAAAGAGATAGGCGAAATGTAAAAAACCCTAACTTACGTATTAAATTGTGTAATAGTATTTTTCAGCGAGGGAACATAAATATGACGATCAACATATCAGATACCTTGAAAAGCTTAGAGAGGTCCGCAACCCTTGAAATCAACGAGGAAGTAAAGAAGAAAAGGAAGGAAGGCAAAAAAGTACTCCATATGGGATTTGGGGAATCTCCTTTTGAGGTTCACCCACACATCAAAAAAGCCTTGATTGATAACGCTCACAGGAAGAGCTATCTGCCAACCCAAGGCTTACCAGAACTCAGAGAAGCGATTAGTGGTTTTTATGAGAGGAAATTCGGTCTTCATTATGATCCTAGCCAGATAATCGTAGGTCCAGGCAGTAAAGAACTGATCTTTGACTCTTTACTAACAATAAAGGGAGACTTAATATTACCTGTCCCTTTTTGGGTAACTTATGAGCCACAAGCAAAGGTTATGGGAAAAAACGTGACTCGTATTCCTACAAAGTATGAAGACGGTTATCTCATAACAAAAGCTGGCTTAGAAGAAGTCATGGAACGGTTGCCTGCTTCAAAAAAAGCGCAACAAGGAATACTGCTGATTAATTCTCCATGTAATCCTACAGGTACAACATTCTCTAAAAACAGATTAAAAGAGATTGCTGACTTTGCGAGGGAAAATAAGATCATTGTGATTTCGGATGAGATCTATGGCTTAATAACTTTCGAAGGCATAGAACATCATAGCATAGCTCACGAGTACCCTGAAGGCACTATTGTTACAGGCGGATTATCAAAACACCAATCTTTGGGCGGTTATCGGCTGGGAGTAGCCCTTATTCCCCAAGGAGAGAAAGAATTTCTTGAAAAAATGTTATCGATCGGAAGTGAAACCTGGTCTTGTGCTTCAGCACCGATCCAATATGCTGCAATTGCGGCTTATAGCGAGAATCAATCCAATGAAAAGTTTATCAAGGATTGCACTGGAGTGCATGAAATCGTAACGAAATACGTTTATTCAAGGTTCGTGGAGATCGGTATTAAGTGTCCAGAGCCTGTGGGCGCCTTCTACCTTTTCCCCGACTTCAAACCTTTCGCCGAAAAGTTAGAGAAAGCAAACGTTAGCACAGATGAAGGGCTTTGCAAGGACTTGCTAGAGAAGGTAAGTGTTGCAATGCTTCCAGGTACGGATTTTGGCATGTCAAAAGAAGAATTATTCACCAGAATCGCCACAGTTGACTACGACGGAAAAATAGCTCTTGACACATACTTAGAATCCAAAGATAAATGGAAAAAAGACAGAGAAACGTTTGTGGAAACAGCATGTCCAAACGTAATCGCTGCATGCAACCAAATAGAAAAGTACTTGAATCAACTTTCATAGCCTTTGAAGAAACGCTCTTAAAAAGCCTAAAACTCTGCCCAAAACTTTAATTCTTGTTTCAAAGATAAATTCACCTAAGGTAGAAAATTTGCGTAACTATCATCATTACGGGTGGTGAACTCTCATGAGCAACGAAGAAGAAGAATACTCTTTCAAATTGCGCCTAGTTTTCTGGTTACTATACGAAACTGACACTTTCTTCAGAAAAGAAAAAGTGCGTGAAATTATAGAAAAAAACGGTTACAAGCTCAAAGACGGTTATCCGTATTGGGATTGTAAAGGCGATTTATACCCCTTAAAATGGTTAGCAAGAGAATCAGAAAAGTTAATGCCCGTTTGTTTTCACATTGAGAAAAAAGAGTTTGAGTGTGAGGGTAGACCTTATCTCAAAGGAGAAGTATCGATAAATGGACATGTCCACTTCGGGGGAGCTTTGAACTTTCACTGTGTATTTGATTTCGATGATTATTATAAGATAGACGATTTCATATGTGTCAGCCAGCCAGCCAATATCTTACTCCTACCTGAAAGAGTTAGCTTGAAGGATAGACTAAAAGAGTTTGCTGACCTCATAACTGAAATGATTCAAAAGGAGCTAAAGAAGCCGGTGGAGCTACACGCTACAATAAAAACATCACCGTGGCATCACACTTGGATTGTTTGGGATGCTAAACCAGATTTCTCAACAAAAGACTACACCATGACCGGAAAAAACTTTGCATACGCTCTAGGATTAGCTTTACGCACAGACAAATGGAACGACCTTGACACAAAAGCGATGTCA
>JAEOSI010000259.1 GCA_016840425.1 Candidatus Wukongarchaeum yapensis | reverse complement strand
TCCTCATTAGCTTCTATACTTATTTTGCCCACCATAAGAAGGCCTATTAGTTGATCCATAAACTCTTTTCCAAACGGTGTAAAGTTAAAAAATCGCCCAGATCTACCCATCATTTCTCACTCTCCTCTCTCAAAAACCATTTTTCCAAACACAAAAAAAACACCATCCTTCAAGGATTTTACTACTCCGCTTTCCTTGTTTATCTTCGTGCTTAAAGAAGATTCTTTCCACTAAGGGAGGGAAAGGATTGCGACCGGTGTCTATTAGGAGTGCCTAAATATTAATTTTGTGTAAACATTTTTAGCTGAAAATGAGGCTTACAATCGTTATTAAAGATCTGTTAAACCTGTTGTAAAACTTGTTTCTCTTCGTGTTTTTGCCCCTTTTTGAAAGGTTTGATTTTTTCTCGCTTATTTTTCAGTTTTCTTAAGACCTTTAAAAACTGCGTTAAAACAGGGGTAAAGCTTGAAAATTTCAAAGTTGTGAATTCACAAAACTAAGAAACAAGGGTTCTTAACCGCCCACGATCTCTTAGAAGAAAAAACCAGAAGATTTGAAAAGAACAACACACCCCAAGAAAAACCATAAAAACAAAAAAACTAAACAGTTTAATAGCAAGTCTAAAAACACAAGGTTAAATTAAGAAGAAGGTAAAAAGTTTAATATTTTTTAATCATTAAACTATCTTTTTAGCGTGATTCAGGTTGGATGAAAGTAGAGTGAAACGATATAAGGAAAAATTAGACACGATCCAAAAAAGGATAGGGCAGATCAGTGAGTGGACGAAAAAACATAATAAATCATCCTTTACAGTAGACGAGTTAGTTAAACTAGCAACCTACAAAGCATATCAAGAGGCTGTTGAGGCTTCTATGGATATTGTAGCCATGCTATGCAAAGATTCTAAAATCTCCCCGAAAGATGACTACTCCAACATAAAGGCTCTCATTGATAAAGGATTACTTAAAAACAAGATCGGCGATGATTTAATAGATTCAAACGGATTACGGAACAGATTAGTTCATAAGTATAACAAGGTTGACGACGATACTGCTTTTGTTAAAATTTTAGAATCACTTCCCGGCTTTGAAAGGTTTATAGATGTGATTGAAAAATGGATGAAGAAAAAATTAAGAGAATAAAGGACGATTTCCAGTTTTTAATTAAGGAGCAGAACATACATTCGATTCTTGTTTTCGGCTCTTACGCTGGGGAAGACGAAACTGCAAGGAGTGATATTGATATCTGCATTGTAATGCCTGAAAATCGAGAACTTGGAGAACGTTTATTGAACATCGCCATATCGAAATTGAGTTCAAAAGGCTATGATATCCACCTTTTTGAAACCCTTCCCTTGTATATGAAAATCGAGATCATAAACAATCACGAAGTAATCCATTCGAAAGACATCTATGACCTATACGAATACTTCTACTTCTACAGGAAAATATGGAAAGACCAAGAGCATAGACAGAAATTAACAAAAGAAGAGATGCTAAAACTCTTCTCATAACATACCATTACGCTAAACCCCTCGTAAAACTTACTCATTTTTTAGACTCTTTTTAAAAGCCTGCCTATTCTTGTTTTCATCGCTTTTCTAAGACCTTTAAAAACCACGATAAAACAGCTGAACAAAAAAATCAATAAATATATTCTTCGCCTATGATCTTAAAAAAGCAAATAGCTAGAGTATTATCAAAAAACTAAGTAACAAAGTATAATTTAAAAAATTCTCCCGTTTTCATACAAATTACAATACTACAACATATTTAAACTACCTAAAAAAAACACCGAAAGAAACAAATTTACAAAAAGTTTAACGTTTAACAAATTTTTTAAAAAAAAGAGAAAAACAACCCTAAAAGGGGAAATCTCTATGACCAAAAAGACCATCTCAATATTTTTCTCGGTGATCATTTTAACTGTTTTCATCGCATATATTACAATACAACCTGAATTTTTCGACTCATCCGAAAAAGAATCCGAAGAAGATGCCGATATTGTTCCCCCTGTGTTAACTGTCCCTTATGTGTATGAGGAGAATATAACCAGCGTCCAACCCTACGGAGTCCCAATAAAATATGGAGAAGGCGACTTTAGACCCCACTTAGCCGTAGATTTCGCCGGGCCGAATGGCACTCTTTTCAAAGCTAGCGCTGTAGGAGTCGTAGGAAATCTATGGCTAGTAGAATACGGACAAACCTATCAACTAAACATCATAATAAACGAAAAATACACCCTACACTACTGTTTCGAACCCTTCTACGACATGACCGTAGAAGAGAAGTTAGATTCCATCTTCGTAAGAGCTGGAGACCACGTAGAAGTAAACCAGACCATAGGGGTCTTGAGAAGCCAAGGAGGCGCCTCCCACCTAGACTGGGGACTACTCGTGAAAAACGAAACAAGCAACCAATACGACAGGGTTGATCCTGCCCTTTATATGTCCGACCAAGCCTACGAAAACGCTAACAATTTATACCACCAACACCCCGCTGGACCAGGACTAGAAGAATGGCCAGACCTATGCCCTAATAGAAACAACGAAAAACAAGA
>JAEOSI010000258.1 GCA_016840425.1 Candidatus Wukongarchaeum yapensis | reverse complement strand
TTAGTAGGTTTGGGTCTACGGGGTTTTCTGTTTTTTTGTTTATTTTTATGCTTGTTCCTACTATGCATCCGTCGGCTATTTTCAGCATTTCTTTTGCGTTTTTTTGGGTTATTCCGCTGCCTATAAGGCATGGGGTTTCTGGTAAGGCTTGCTTAACTTTTAGAATGTTTTCGGGGTTTGGAGGGATTCCTGTTCTTTCCCCTGTGATTACTATTGCGTCTGCTTGACCGCGATGAACTGCTTCTTTTGCTTCTTCTTCTATGGGGGTTGGGGGGGTTAACGGTTTTGCGTGTTTTACTTTTACGTCGGCAAAGATTTTTGTGTCTATTTTTAGGTTAGAGCGGTATCTTAGAGTTTCGTGAGCTTTTCCTTGGATTAATCCTTGGTCTGTGAGCATGGCGCTTATATGAACGTTTACACGAATAAAAGATGCTTCTGTTGCAAGGGCTATTGCAAGGGCGCTTTTTGCGTCATTTCTTAGTACGTTGATTCCGAGGGGTACGCTTATTTTTTTGCTTATTTCGTAACAGATTACAGTCATAGAGGTTATGGTTTCTGAAGGCACGGTTTCTGGGTAGTAAGGGGTGTCACCGTAGTTTTCTACTATGATGCCGTTAATACCTCCTTCTTCAAGTTTTTTTGCGTCTTCTAGGGCTCTTTCAAGGATTTTCTCTATTTTTTCTTCGTTTCTTGGGGCGCCAGGCAAGGGGGGTAGGTGGATGACCCCTATGATCGGTTTTTCAGTTTTAAAAAGGGAAATAAACTCTTTTATCAGCATTTTTAGATCGCCAAAGTTAATGGTTATGGTGTTAAGAACCATTTTGGCGGAGTTTTCTCCTTTTCTATTTTTGAGACTTTTCCTTCTTTTTCCAATTTGATGAGGTGGGCGAGGGTTGTCGTGTGGTCTAGGAAGGTTTGGAGAGGTTCTGCCCAACTAACTCCAAGAAGGGCATCTGCCTCTGCACCTATCTCTTCAAGGGTTGTTTCTTCTTTGAAGGATAAGACATCAAGGATAGTTTCTTCTCGACGTTTATGAGCTTCAAGAGCGTTTCTAACAGTCGCATAAGCTTCCCGACCTAAGAAAGCTTCATCATGGGTTGGGCAAAGGGCTTCCATGCGTAATTTTAACGTGAATTCTAAAGCTTTTTCTCGGGCAGAAGCACTGCCTGTAAGATCTATAAAATAGTGATTATAGTCGCCCGGATAGTAGATGACTTCATCCCCTACAAAAAGAGCTCTTTGAGCTGAACTAAGGTAGAAAATATGACCCGCACAATGGCCTCCAGTATGGATTATGAAAAGTTTTGTGTTACCGAGATCGATTTTATCATCGTCTCCTAAGACGCCGTCAACCTTTACCTTTTCAAGCTTTCTAAAAGGGTCGTCGTAAACAGAAAGGGATAAGCGCTTTCTCCGTCCAACTTCGAAATGTTTAGTTTGCATCATAGCCCTTGGATTTTCTACCGTTTCTTGGGCTTTTTCATGGACAAGAAGTTGGGCGTTTTTAAGCTGTTTTTTCAAAAAAGATAAACCACCAATATGATCCCAATGTTCATGAGTTATCAAGAGATACTTTACATCTTTCAAAGAATAATCTGGTGTATCTTCCACAGCCCTAAGGATTTTGTAATGAAAATCTCTAGACCTAGGGTTTCCTGAATCTATTATGGCGACAGATTCTTCACCTAAAACCACATAGGCAGACTCCGCTTCTCCCGCAGGCCCAGCTCTGCCCCTAACCCTGATAATACCAGGCAAAACTTCATTATGAGACATCATAAATCACTTTAAGTCTAAGTTAATATTCTCTATGCTCTTAGGTCTTCATATTATTTTCTTTAAAAAAAGTTAAAAATAGTTAAAAAGATAGTACTTTTGAGTAAAATTGAAGAAAGAAAAAGGAACGAAGGGTGGATCGGGAAAGCGGGCTTTAAAAAGTGTTCGCCAGACGTTAAAAGAGGCGAAAACCGCGCAAGAGGTTTTAGATCAAAAACGTAGGGCTAGTGATAGGATCCAGTGGGGAGCCGGTGGACCGCAAGATTATAAGAAGTTTCACGCTCCCGTGGGTGTCAAAAAACGAGCTGTAAAAAGAGTAAGAGGAAGTGAAAAAGAATCTGAAGAGCCCACATTCCTTGACTTTGTGCTTCTTTTATTATTGATAATAGTAGTTGTAGTAGTGATTCTCAGAATTTTTTAAAAATTAGAAAAGCAAAGGTCAAAAATTTTTGAGAAAAGCAGTCTAGAGTTTTGTTAATTTTCGTTTAAGTATATTTCCCATGATACTTTTAGGTTTAGGAGATTGAGGTTTTTTATTATTTCTTTAGCTTTTTCTATACCTTTTTCTGTTAGTGTTAAGCCGTTGCCTATGGTTTTTACTTCTTTTTCTTCAATGGCGCCTTTTATTTGGCGTTTTAGAGCAGACATCGTGGATATCCCGATGATGCTTTCTTCCGGGAATGTTTCTTCAAATTTTTTCATCTTTTCGAAGAGTTTTTTTGAGGATATTACTTCTTTTTTGTGGGGGAACATTATGAGGAGGAGTTCTTCTCTTTGCCATAGT
>JAEOSI010000067.1 GCA_016840425.1 Candidatus Wukongarchaeum yapensis | reverse complement strand
CTCAAACTTTTCAAAGATTTGTTTAGATAAAGAGGGTGTTCTATTTGTCTGCCACAAGTATCGGTAACGTAGTGGATTATGCCCACATCAATCCCTACACCTTTTTCAATCCCTTTTTTATCAGGAATGGTTTGTTCACAACAAACAAAAGCATACCATTTACCAGAACTATACCTCTTTACTGTTACCTGTTTTATCTTCTTCCCTTCCACCTTTCTATGCATCCTGACCTTTATATCCCCAATCTTCGATAAGTGTAAAAGTTCACATCTCTTACCAGTTTCTATGATTTTGAAACCTTTCTGGTTATACGTAAAGGTTTTGAACCATCCTTTACCTTTGAACCTAAGTCTCCCTACTTTTTTACCGTTCTTCTTAAGCCTTGCCAAACCTCTAAGATTTGAGAACAACCTGTATGGTTCATAGTGGAGAGCTTTAGAATAAACCTTTTTCAGTTCTGGATACTGTTCTTTTAACTCTGGAAGCGAGTTTTGCAACTCTAACCAACTCGGTTTATCTTGTTTGTTCAAACCTTCTAACATTTTGTTGTAGACAAACCTACACCTATCAAGGACTTCCAACATCTTTTCTTCCTGCTCTTTGGTCGGATACAGCCTGAATTTGTAGTTTATCACCTGATAACCGGTCTTCATACTCCTTACCTTATCTTATTAAATAGGTATGCCATATAATATATGCCTTATATAAACTTTATGGAGAGGGGGGTAAAAGTGAATATATTAGGCTTCCAAACGAATAAAAAAAGAAAAACTAAAAAAAAGCGTCGATTTAGAAGAGTTTGAAAATCTCAGCAGAATACTGAAACCAGAAAAACAAAAACAGCAAAAGATAACCAAATATTCACAAGAATTTGACAAGAATAACGAAAACATATCATTTTCGAGGATGTTTGTAAGCTTCTGCTGTGTTTCCAGTCCTCAGATAGGCGAGGATCTTGTCAATTTCTGAAAATGCAAAAACCTCTATGTTGTCGTTCTTTGAGTGTTTTCTTACAAGCTTTAATATCTCTTTTATCTTTAATTTCCATGGTATAATCAAAGCTACTGGATTGGGGCATTTATCGTATGCCAAAACGTGCTTCTTTTGAACATTGCTTGTCATGACTTCGAAAACAACAAGTCTACATAACACAAGAAGACGAAACAATAGCCTACTACGACTTCGAAACCCTAAAATCCCTCCTAAGAAAAAAACTCAAATCACTACTACTAGTCATAGCAGACACAAAAGAAAAAGGAAAAAAAGAAAAAAACGGTAAATGGACTCTCCAGCAAAAACATAGGGGGAAAAACATGGTTTGACATGGAAACTGTAGGTGAGCCGAGTCGTTGGAACACCTTAAGGGCCCTAAGAGTATTGAAATGGTGGGAAAAATTCTGAAAGAATCTAAAAACTTCTCATTATTGTATTTTTGGTAGCTTGTTTAGACCATGTGATGAAGCATCTTTTTCCATCATATCCTTAAGGTTTTGCACAATTTCTCCATCGAGAGATATTTCTTCTCGTTCGGCCAATATTTGTTTAATAAGCTCCATTGCCCGTTGCCTTGCAGTCTTTCTTCCACCTTTTATCCAAGCACCCAAATTAGACCTATCCACAACAACGGAGGGAAAGTAAAACTCTTTTTTAAACCATTTTCTTGTACTTTTGTGAGAGAGCAGTTCACCAGTTTCTTCAAAATCTTTGAGCACTTCTCTAACCATGATTTTCTCCCTTTTGGTGAAACCGTCTATAAGCCTGTAAGCCATCCCGCAAGCCTCATGGTCGATAACAAGTTTTTCAACACTTTGACAACTTTCAAAGTTTAACATTCCAGGTCCAGAGACCACGTTTATACCGGCTAAAGCAGCAGAAATTATACTGATCCCCGCCTCCAAAAAACATTGTTCATCTAGAGTTTTTGCATCACTAAGACCTAAATAACCATGAGTAGGCAGACCAACGTATTTTCCAACCTGAGAACAGGCCATATTCATCATTATGGATTCTATTGCTGCCATAGGGGTGGTGCCATGCCACATTTCCATGATGGAGGGACTTCCACCATAAATAACGGGAGATCCGGGTTTTAAAAGTTGCGAGATTACAATTCCGCTTAAATTCTCAGCAGTATGTTGAACTAAGGATCCGAGGAGGGTTACTGGGGCAACCGCGCCACTAATTGGCATTGAAACAAGTTCTATGGGGATACCGGCTTTTGCACAATCAATCAGGGTTTGACTGCCCAAATTGCTCCATTTAAGAGGAGAAGAAGGGCAAACATCAAAAATTGCTAAAGGTTTTTTACGAAGCTCTTCTGCATCCCCATTTCGGACAGATAGGAGCATTTTTTTCATTATTTCAAAGCTTTCAGCACGAAAAGTACCCGTTACTATCGGTTTTGAGGAGAACAAGAGGCTTAGATAGAGCCTGTATCGATCACTTATAGGCTCAGGGACATCGCTACAGATGATAGCAGTGCTTTGAAACTTTATGTGTTTTAGGGCATCTACAACCATTGTAAATGTTACATAATCTTTGGTTTCAGCTGGTCTAATTAGGTTGGTAATAGGGTCAAGGATCTTGGTAGCAGTACTTCCAGGGTTAAAATAGACGTTTTCCCCTTCTAAAGTGATGGTTAACTTTCCTTCACGATCATAAACCTTAACCATGGAAGGAACAGTTTCAAGGGCTTCTTCAACCATTTTTTGGGGTATAAAAACCCGGTTATTTGCGTGATCAGTACGCACACCTTGATAATGTGACGAATTAAAGGTATCACTCCCCTTCTTAAATAACGAGAAAAGTTCGGCGTTCTCTACGAAAATCCCTATATTCTCTAGGATGTCGAAAGCTTCGGAAACAACTTCTTCTAACAACTCTTCATTAAGAAATTTTATTGTAGGTCGGTAGGATTTAAACATAATTTTCCACCTACAAAAGATTATTAGTGCGAATTAATGAGCTTTCTTGCTTTAAACGTTGACTTCTTAGTCGCTGAAACATTTTAGCTCCCTTTGAATTTCCGTTTAAAATATCTTTCTTTATCTCTAAAACTTGGGGATTTGTCGACAAAACGCCGCCGTTGGTTTCGTTATTACTGGGGATTCTAGGGTTTTAAATGTCGACAAGTTTCCGCTTCCTTGAGTTGCGAAAACCACCTTCTCCCTACTTCCGAGGATAGCCTCAATGGCCAATCTCAAAAGCTTGCGCCGGCGGTAGTGCTTGTTTCCATATTTCTTTTTAGCCAACTTTTCAAACACTTCAGCTTACTCGCCGTTTAAAGTTAAAGAAACCCTAAACTTTTTCATGGTTCATTTACCTCTTTTTTTGTTTTTGTGGTTGTTTTTCCTGTTTTCTTTTCTTTCCTTGTAGATTCTTTCTTTTCGTTCTTCGTCTATTCCTATTCCGGCCAAGTTCATTAGTTCTTTTACGGCCTTTGCTTCTGTGGCGTGTTTTGTGTGTTCGGCTACGGCTAGAGCATAAAGCCAGTTATCGATTTTTTCTTGTATGTCTTCGGGATATAAGGGAGAGGTCGAAGATTTTGTTAAAACAATCGTTTGCGTAAAAGTCGCAAGCTCCGCAACAACAACCCTTGAAAAAACTAGGAGTTGTGTATAACTTTTTTATACACGGTCTAAGATGTATTTTATGGGGTTAAAATGGCTAAAACAACAACATTTGTGAAAACAGGGAAAAGACTAACCTACGAGCAAAAACTTGAAATGATAAAAGCTGTCGGTCAAGGAAAGCCCATAAAAACGGTCGCTAAGGTTTTCGGCGTAGAGCTTAGGGTGGTATATTACTGGCTTGAAAGGCGGAAGGAGCTAGCCCTACAAAGCCAAGCGATAGAACAACACGGAAAGGCTTGGCTTGACACGAAGACCGAGCGAGAGGAAGAGATCAAGGACTTGAAAAGTGGAAAAAGTTTTGTGCAGATGAAGGGAATTGGCAAGGAGTTAAGGCGTTTAGCGATTCCCTGTTATGTTCTTTCGACAGTTATGATAGGCATGTGAGGCCTCACGGTAGCGATGGGGAGGAGGGGGACGTGGACGCTCCCATCGCTTCGCTTTACGAGGAGCATAGGGAAATTAATAGGTTTCTTGTCGACAACTTATGCGAAAGGTGTAAAGAGACCTACCTGAAGTTTTTGCGGGAAAAGGCGGGGGATCAAGATTAGGGAAATGTCGTGAAATAAAGTTCATGTTATATTCAGCTTTTTTTCGCCTTGATCTTCTCTAAAGCTTCTCTTATCGCTTCCCGGACATCCTCGTTTTCATCCTTCAGCGCTTGGATAAGAGATTTAACCGCTTTTTTATCCCCTACCTCTCCAAGGACCTCTGCTGCGTCTCTTCGAACATCGCTGTTTTCATCCTTCAAAGCTTGGATGAGGGGGTCAATAGTCTTATTATCTCTTATCTTTCCAAGGGCCCATGCTGCGTCTCTTCGAACATCGCTGTTTTCATCCTTCAAAGCTTGGATGAGGGGGTTAACAACCTTAGCATCCCCTATCGCACCAAGGGCCCATGCTGCGTCTCTTCGAACGCCGCTGTTTTCATCCTTCAAAGCTTGTACGAGAGGTTCAACAGCCCTTGCATCCCCTATCCACCCAAGAATCCATGCTGCATCTCTTCGAACACCTTCATCTTCATTTTTCAGAGCCTGGCTGAGGGCTTCTACCGCCGGTTTTCCTATCTTTTCTAGAGCTTCTGCTGTCCACCATCGAATATACTCATTCTCATCCTTCAAAACCTTAATGAGCTGTTCTACTGCCGGCTCTCCTATCTTTCCAAGGGCCTCTGCTGCTCTCCACTGAACATCGCTATCTTCATCATTTAAACCCTGAATTAGAGGTTTTATTGCTCTTGCATCCCCTATCTCACCAAGAATCCATGCTGCTAGCCTTCGAACATCCCTATTTTCATCCTTTAAAGCTTGTAGGAGAGGATCAACTGCCGGTTCTCTTATCTTTTCAAGAGCATCTGTTGCTTCCTTTTGAACCCCTAAATCTTCATCTTTCAAAGTTTGAATGAGGGGTTCTACAGCCCTTGCATCCCCTATCTCACCAAGAGCAAATGCCGCTTCCCTTCGAACATCCCTATCTTTGTCTTCCAGAGCTTGGATGAGAGGTTCTACTGTCTGCTCCCCTATCATAGCAAGAGTAACATCTGAAACCATCTAATCGACTCCCCGTCTCCTTAATAAGTTCTTTCAACTTTTTTAATAATCTTAACGTTGCGCCTTTTTTTCTCAGCTTTGATATTATCTATTTTTAGAATAAATTCACAACACCTTCAAAGTGAAACTATTTAAACATATAAAAAGGATAACTATATTAAAAATTGTGATAAGAATATGCGCATATCTAGTAGGAATGGGCACATGTTTTATTATAAAACCAAAACCAAAATAATAACATTAAATAACAAATTTCATATTTATAAAAAAATAACTAGCATCTATCAATAAGAAATTTATCTAAAAAACGCTTTTTCTCCGCTATATGCCTAAAATAATGATCGCACATTCGTTATTGGAACCATTGTATCTTTCGATCGCCTTTTTTTGGCTTTGTCTACTGAAACGTTTCGTGTCGTGAAATGAGCGTTTACGCAATAACGTTTAAGAATCCTTGCGTTTTTTTGTCGACAGTTTACAAGATTTTAATCTATTCATCCTGGTAAAACTCTATAATTTTTTGAAGTTTTACGTTACCTCTCTTTTTCTTCGACATTTCCGCTTTCTCTCCTTAGGAGACATATGGTATAAAGTCGCTCTCCTTTCCTATTCTTCCCAACAAAAGCAATTTTTCCCGCAATCACAAAGCCGGTAATAAGTTGCTTGATCTGCGTTGAGGTTAGAGGTTTGCCGTCAGGGTTTTTGATACAAAGATCTATATCGTCCCATAATTGCTTATAAGAAGATTAGTAGTTCAAATTAATGAGATTTCTTGCTTTAAAAGTTGGCTTCTAATATAGCGGAACAATTTAGCCCTTTCAAAATCACCGTTTAACAACTCGTTTTTTTTATTTCTAAAAGCTGGGGATTTGTCGACGTAAAAAGAGGAAAAAACACAAAAAAATAAGTTTTGCAACAAGTTTAACTTTTTAAAAGAAAAGGTTTTAATTTAAGGGATGAAAATGTGAGGCGAAAACAGCGTTCTTCGAACTTATTTGTTTACGGGTCATTAATGAGAAAAGAGGTCATTAAGAGGTGTATTAATCGTATACCAAAGAGTAAAAAAGCGGTTTTGAATGGATGGAAGAAGATTCTTGACCCTTTTTTTCCCTATCCATTTTTGATCAAACATAGTTTTGCTAAGGTTGAGGGACTGTTCTATTTTAGACTAAGCCATAAAAAGATGGAAGAGCTTGATAGATATGAATCGTGTGATCGAGGTTTTTATAGGCGAGAGAAGGTGGTAATTGATGTGAGAACCAGCGGAAAAAAAGATTTAGTGGAAGCAGAGGTTTATGTGGGAGATATGCTGGAAAAGAAGTATAAGAAAAATTTAGAGAAAAGGAGAATATCAGAGTAAATGAATTTTTGAGGGAGGATCTTATTTATATTTTCGCGTTAATTTGGGTGGAATTTGGAAAACTAGTATTTCCTAGCAAGTTTTTAAAAAGAAGAAAAAGCTAGGAAAGATAGGGGAATTAGGGGTTCGGGTAAAAGATATGTGGTTTTTTTGTTTTTTATTAACTTTCTGTAATCCGTCCGTCTTGTAGCTTTATTACTCGGTCGGCGTATTTGAGCAGGTCTTGGTTGTGGGTTACTAATACTACGGTGACTTCGTGTTCTTCGTTTAATTTTTTCAATAGTTCCATGATGCTTTTTCCTGCTTCGGAATCAAGGTTTCCTGTGGGTTCATCAACAAAGAGAATTTTCGGCGTGTTTGCAAGAGCTCGGGCTATAGCTACCCTTTGCTGCTCTCCACCAGACATTTCTAAAGGTTTATGATCTTTCCTTTCTAAAAGATCTACGGCTTTTAAAAGCGATATAGCCTGTTCCGTTATCTCTCTATCATTTAGATCTGTGGGCCATAAAGGCGATTCGACATTTTCCTGTGCCGTGATTGTTTCTATTAGGTTGAATGTTTGAAAAACGAAGCCGCACTTTTCACGACGTATTAGGGGGAATCGTTCTTCGCCTATCATGCTTGTGTCCATGCCATCAAAAATTATCCTTCCCTCTGTAGGCTGGTCGAGACCGCTTAGAAGGTTTAGGAGAGTGGTTTTCCCGCATCCACTGGGTCCTATTATCGCGAGAAACTCTCCATCTTTTACCTCCATGTCTGCTTCTTTTATCGCCCGTACAATTTCTGCTCTTCCCCTTTTATAGTCTTTAGAGACTCTTTCAGCAATTATTAGGTCTCTTCCGCTCCTATTTCTTTTTTCTCTTGGCATTTTTCTTTTATCCTCCATTTTTCATTTTAAAGGGTTTATTTACAATGTTCTCAAAGCTTCCGCTGGCGGTATTCTTAGCGTTCTTTTGTTTGACAATATGAAGGCAGGCACCTGAATCAACACGACGATCAGGAAAGCAGTTAACAACGTGGTTCTGCTGAAAATTACGACCGTTTCCCCTGTTACGCCCAAGTAGACCGCTATTCCAAGGAGTCCAAGGATAAATCCTGCAATTGAAGCTAAAAGTATCTCTCCTAGAGTCATTGTCCACACATTTCGGTTCGTATAACCTATAGCTTTTAAGGTAGCTATCTCTATTCTCCTAAACCTTGTAATCAAAAAAGCATACATGCTTGCCACTAAGGCGCCTCCTAAGAAGGCTACCGTTATCAACATCATGTCAGCTATTACTGCGTTCTGGTTATCCGCTTTTTTAGTATACTCTGGCGAGTTATAGTTTCCTTGTAGCGTTGTAGTTTCTGTGAATTCTACTATTCCTTCTACGTTATTCCAAACGTCTCCTCCTCTGACAGCGCTCCAAAACACGCTTCCTTCAGCTACAATAACGATTTTATAGCAGAAAAGAACCGAGTTAATTACCGCTGTTTGATCCTCATATACGCGTAAGAGATCATTCAAAATTAACCATAAGTCGTCCACAGTAACGACCATCCATGTGTTTCCTGGATCATCGTCTACCTGACCCTCTTCGAAGGTCCCAACTACTTTGAAAGTTTTTGTTTCTTCTCCTCCTGCAATAGTTATAGTATCACCTAACCCTGGCTTTGTGAAAATAGTCCCAGTTCTTCCACCTACACTTTCTTCGAATAGGGTCGTCAGATTTGCGTTTTCGCTTATTAGGATTTCACCACCCCTCTCAATATATCTTCCAGAACTTATCACATCGGGTTTTATTTCTTCGAACGCCCACCTGTTAGAAGGTTCTATGCCGAAGATTCTTATAATGTCTCCTCCGCCTTCGAAGTTTACATAGTAGAGGGGTACTACTCTGTCTACCCCCTCCACGTGACTCAGGGTAGTAGTGTCATTTTTTGCTTGATTGTAGGTTATTGTATCAAAGTCTGTTGCTTCGAGTACTACGCTTCTTTGGTCAACTAGTCCTGTAGTATTGTAGCCTGCCAGTCTCCCTATGGATAATATAACCATTCCTGCCAATATCGCGTATACTATCACGAAAACTGCAAGCCTTTTTCTCGCCCTTGTAGCCACAAGGATAGATTTACGAATCAACCTAACAGTTCCCAATACCATCGCTCTCCTCAAAGAAATTAGCCTAAATACTTTCCAGTGAAATAATAGCTTCTAATTAATGATTAACTTAAAACTAAATAAACATAATGTGCAAGCTACTCCTATTTTCCATTATTTAGCTTTTATAATCAAAGATTCCGCACAAGTCGGCAGCGTGAAAAACTAGGTGTGAGCATATTATGAAACACTTGATAACAAAAATCCTTAACAGGAGCAAGTGTTTACGGTAAATGGGAAAAAGAACCCCATCGATCTAGATGCTGAGGGAAACAGGAAAAAAACCATTCTATCAAGGGCAGCTTTGGCGCTAAATATTGGCGTAAGATAGGTCGAATTTCGACAACTCACTCAAAAACAGTTATCGCGATCTTACTATTAGCCGCAGTTCTAGCAGTATTAATCTTATACGATATGCAACTCGATACAGACGTGACCGATGTTGCCCCAGAAGGATCAGATTCCTTAGAAGGACTAAACGCCGTTGAAAAAAACTTCGGAAAGAATAAGGTGGACGAGATAACGATCATCATTCACACTCAAACCGCTAACGGAGTATGGAAAAACGAGTTCCTCTCAGATCTTGCCACTTTAAACGCAAAAATCCTCCAAGAACATTCCTCCATAATCAATAAGACAACCTGCATAACTAACTACATGGCTCCCCCCTACAACGACTTTTCAGCCATACCCCCCTTGCTAATACCCCAACTAGTTGACATAAACAATGGCAACGATACAACCCTGATAAAAATCACCCTAAACGTCTACCCATACGGCAACGAAGCAGTAGACTGGATATCCGACTTGCGTGAAACGATCGACGAACAAAAGCGTGAAGGGGTACTAATAACAAGCGATACTTACGTCTCCGGATCCACCGCCTTCATCTATGACGCTAAAACCGACCTATACAACTCACTCCTCCCTATGATAGCCTTCGTAATGATTACAATATTCATAATACTCGCTATAAATAGACTACGACCTATTCGTCACAAGCAGAATAAAAGAAAACGTTTGGAAAGGTATGGAAACACGAGAAGCCATAATAGACGCCCTTCAAACCACAGGAACAATAATAACAGTACTCGCAGCAATAATGATCGCCGCCTTCGGAACACTACTCATAGCAGAAAACATACACCTAGTCCAAATAGGATACCTCCTAGCCCTCGGAGTCTTCATAGACGCAACCCTCGTCAGAACCCTCCTCGTCCCATCAGTAATGAGCGTAAC
>JAEOSI010000257.1 GCA_016840425.1 Candidatus Wukongarchaeum yapensis | reverse complement strand
TTGATTTCCTTAAGCTTTTTTATTTGATTCGCTTGTATTTCGGTTCGTATATCATTCATAATCTTAGCATGTTCTTCTTGCTTAAAAAATTTTAAGCCTATTTAAGCCTAAAATTTCAAACTTTTATCTTGTTTTTTCAAGGTTTTTAGCTTGGATCCATTTTAAGCGGTCAAAAAACTTTTCCACATTAACTTTTATCGTTTTTTTGTGAAGGTCTTTTCTCCAAGCTTCTAAAAAGAAGTTTTCCATTCCTAAATACTCTGCAGCTGAGAAAACTGTTTTTTCTGTTTCGTAAACAGGTTTGACCTTTTCTTTATATTTTAAATCTCTCAAAAGGTGGTGATCTAAAACAATTTTTTCAGCTCTAACTGTTTTTATTGTTTTCAAAAGATTATTAGTTGCTTCTTCAAATTCTGCCTTACTTACTCTCCACCCGATAAAATTGGTCGGAAATCCGTCCAAAATAAGAAAGTCTGGATCCTCCTTAATTACCCAGTCTACAGCAGCAGGATCTGCAAGGCTTTGAGCATCACTCCCGAAAACAAATGTAGAACCACCATCTTTTACACTCACCATCATTACACGCCCAACCTTACTCCCAACAGGACCATGCCAAACCGCAGGAGAAAACCTTAAATTCCCAAAATCCTGGTCATCAGCGTAAACTAGCTCTTTACAAATATCTTTCACCTTTTTTTCAAATATAGCGCCCCTTTTCTTCCCTGAAGGGTGCACATTTTTCAGCCTATCTTTTGCGAAAACTATTTTATCGCTGAAAGCCTCCTTATAAAACTCATCATCAATAGGGAAAGGGTGATGATCGTAATGATAATGAGAAACAACAACGCTATCTACATCCCTAATTAGGTTGATTATTTGCTCTCTGGCAAGACTTTTAGCCAACCTTTCCTCGTCAGCGGGAGGAAGCCCGTATCTCCTTGGACCCAAAGCAACACCAGGATCAATAAACACTTTGTTTTTACTCGTAACTACTAAAGTAGCCATACTCCTAACGCCGAAAGAATCAAAAGCTATAGGTAAAATCCTCAAAAAAAAACCCCATAAAAACAAAAAAAGTCTGGCTAAGGTTAAACTTTTCTCTTTCTTTCAACTATATAAAAATAAATAACCCTGGTTGCGATAGCCAATGCTATAATGACAGAAATCAAAAGAAGGATCAACTTGGAATCACCTAGTTCTGGAACTAGACTTTCTACCACATAGATATGACCGTTGTCAAAGGAAAGGATGTAAAGCGCATTATCTTTGTCAACTCCAAAAGAAGAAATAATTAGATCCGAATCCAAGAGTAATGTGTTATCAGGAGGATTTATGCCATCGTAAGAAAGACCCCAAATACGCCCTGTAACAAAGTCTCCATAGATATAGATGCCATCCAGCTCAGGGAATTTTTCACCTCTATAAACATAACCTCCAATGACTACAGATCCTGAGAAGGTATCATATTCCCATACTGGATCCACAAGACCTGTTGTATTACATCCTGAGGGAGGATTATAGCATAATGAACCTTCTTTAATATTCCATCCATAATTTTTACCATTTTCAATAATATTGATTTCTTCTTTTCTACTCTGACCAGCATCAGAAGCCCAAAGCCACCCCTTCACAGGATCAAAACTAAACCGCCATGGATTACGAAGCCCGTAAGCAAAGATTTCTTCTTTATATCCTTCTACATTGTCTACAAAAGGATTATCATCTGGTATACCATAATTTTTCTCGTTTTCAGGATTATCAACATCAATACGTAGAATATTTCCGAGCAAGGTAGTAAGATTCTGAGCGTTCCCTTCCGGATCTCCAGCCCCGCCACCATCTCCAGTTGCAATATAAAGATAACCATCATCGGGACCAAAGGCTAACTGACCCGCTTTATGGTTACTATAGTTCGGTTGTGGGATTTTTAACAAAACCAACTCACTTGTCGCATCGGCTTGGTTAGGGTTTGTATCACTTACGTTATAGCGTGCAACAACCGAACGATGGGGATCATCGAGGGGAGTATAATAAGCATAAAAAAACTTCGTATTATTAAAATCAGGATGAAAAACAAGCCCCAGCAAACCTTCTTCGCCACCCGATCTTACAAGAGACGATATGTCTAAAAAGATCGTAGCAACGCTTGTACTTGCGGAATTATTAAAAACCCGGATTACTCCCTCTTTCTCCACTACAAATAAGCGGTTTGTTCCATCATTAGCATATTGAAAATCTACTGGCTTCTCGAAAGAAAGGTTAGGAAAAGCATCCACAAGATTTATTTCAACTTCATTTTCTGCTGAAACTTGAAACGGGTTCAAAGCTAAACCAATCACTTCACTTATTAAAAGAGAAAAAATCACTAATTTTAAAAGACGTCGTCCTTTCTTCACAAAATATCACCCTTGAAATAATAAAAGTAAAAAAAAGATTTTTTGGAGAAAATAATTCACTAAGTTAATTTTGAGGATTTTCCCCACATTATAAATATTTAGATTCTTATACCGAGATTATTTTTTTAAAGCCTTGATCTAGATTTATTTTAGTTTAAAATTTAAACAAA
>JAEOSI010000066.1 GCA_016840425.1 Candidatus Wukongarchaeum yapensis | reverse complement strand
AATGTTTCTTCGCGGATTATATCCCCCATGACCACTGTAGAAGCCCCTGTTTCCTTAGAAACCACTTCAGAAGCCTCAGTTTTTCCAGAACCAGGCATACCGATCAAAGCTATCACAATCTTATCCTTCCCCCACTCCTTTTCGTCATCGTTTCTCATAATGAGGCACTTTCTTCGTTTTATTTATTTAGTAGAGAAAGGACTAATTTAATAAAACAATAATTCTATATATTAACTAAAGATTCTTGAAGCTTTTTTATCTTGTTCTCTTTTTTGAATGTTTATTACATCTAGATGTTTTAACAGCATTTCTTCTCTGATTATTTTTTTACCGTCAAGGATAGCTTCATATAAGGCGTTTTTAAGAATTCTTTCTTTCAAGTCTCTTCCACTGGAACCTTCAGTAAGTGTCGCAAGCTTTTCTAGGTCTGCTTTTACTTTTAAGGGAAGTTTTTGCACATAGTGGTTCAAGATCTCAAGCCTTTCCTTTTCGGTGGGAAGGGTGAAACGAACTTCTTCCTCAAACCTACTCTTTAATGCTTCGTCGAGGAGGGCAGGAGCGTTGGTCACACAAATAGTTACTACCCCCAAGTTCTCCTCTATCCCGTCGAGCTCTGAAAGCAAAGCATTAACTATCTCTGTAACATCGCCCCTAATATTTTGATATTGTCTATCTAAGCCTATTGCGTCAAACTCATCAATGAAAACGATGCAAGGTGCATTTCTTCTGGCATCATCGTATAGTTTATGGATCCTGCGAGCACCATCCCCTACACAATGTCCCAGTAAATCCGTAGCTTTGTTAAGGTATATGGGGACTCTTGCCTCGGCGGCTAAAGCCATTGAGAGCATTGTTTTACCTGTCCCAGGCGGTCCGTAGAATAACACGTTTCGCGGCGCCCATTCACCAAAATGGTCTGAGTCTTTCAAATAATGCAAAATGATCTTGCTTTTCTTTTTTGCTTGTTCTTGCCCTATGACATCTAATAGGGAAATATTTCGCTTATAGCGTTTAGTTA
Organism: Candidatus Wukongarchaeum yapensis; assembly: GCA_016840425.1. Classification (GTDB taxonomy): domain Archaea; phylum Asgardarchaeota; class Wukongarchaeia; order Wukongarchaeales; family Wukongarchaeaceae; genus Wukongarchaeum; species Wukongarchaeum yapensis. Next base: position 8,937 of record JAEOSI010000066.1, on the reverse strand, counting down.
TTTCAGATTTACGCACCGAAGAAAGGTCTAATTGAATCTTTGTGATCGGACTGATGCGCCCTTCACCGCCAGGCGCCACTCTAACCACTTGAAAGGCGTAATCAGGATAAAGAAAGCTGTCGAAAACAAAATCTCCCTCCTTTAAAGCAAGTCCTCCCCACTGTTCTCGGGCATAGGCTTGGAACAGTTCAGGGTTATCCGTTTCTAATATTTGCTCCTTTTCATCTCCCAAGGCGCGCAAAGGGTAACCCGAAGGTTTTAACTTGACAAGCTTTGCGACCTTAATTCCCTTTTTCTCCTCTCTAACAGGTACATGTCTGAGCTTGCTAACATCGTGTGACAAACTGAGATCACCAAAAATGTTTTTGTTTCTTTTTGTTTAAAAAATATTATCAATTATAGATCCCCCGCACTTTAATAAAATTTTTTTAACAAAACTATAAAAAAAGAATGAAAACAAAATTTAACAGCACTTAAAAAACACAGTTAAAATCCTTTGATTAATAAAAGAATAGTTTGAAATGATTGTGGTTTAATGTGGTGTTTTCTTATGAGAAATAAAATTCGTGCTTTCCTCGCTGTAGAGATCACTGATCCGGTGATAGTTAAAAAGTTAGAAGATGCGGAAAAGAAGTTGATGAGTGTACAGGCAGCCGTTAAGTGGGTTGATCCTAAAATCGTCCATATCACCCTTAAATTCTTAGAAGATATTTTGCCTGCCCAAATAGACCCCATTTTTGACGTTATGAAAGACGTTGGTTTTAAGCCCTTTGATATTCATATATCGAACGTTGGGTGTTTTCCAAATATGAATCGGCCTAGGGTTGTTTGGTTGGGTATTGAGGAGGGAAAAGAGGAGCTTGAGGCTTTATATTCACAGCTTAATTTAAAACTCAAAGCGTTAGGGTTTAGACCTGAAGAGAGGCGATTTAGAGCTCACATAACGATTGGACGTGTTAAAGGTAAAAAAGGCATTCACGAGTTAGCGGGTCAGATATCGAGGATGAAAGATGTGGAGATAGGCGTCCAGCGTATAGAATCTTTAAAACTTAAAAAAAGTACCTTAACCCCTAAGGGTCCCATATATGAAACTTTAAGGGAAGTTTAGTTTGTTTTGAGGTTAGTGTTTTTCCCATGAAAAACTTTGATGAGTCGATATATGAAAAGGTTATCCTCAAATTTTTGCCCCAGATAGTTCCTACAAACCTTGAAAAAGAGCGGGCTATGAGTGTTTTTGAGCGGGTTAAATCTGTCTTAGAAAAGGCTTTTAGGGATGCTGGTTTAGAGGGAGAGATACGTTTAGAGGGATCTATGAGGCATGATACATGGCTTCGAGGAGATATGGATATAGATATTTTTATACTCCTTCCGTTAGGAGATCGTTCAGACCTTGAGAGGGTTGTCGCGATTTGCCAGGAAATTTTTAAGGATGAGTGGAGGGAAAGGTATTCTGAACATCCTTTTGGTGAAGTTATTTTTGAAGGTTATAGGGTTGAGATCGTTCCCTGTTTTAAGATAGAGAGGATTGAAGATCGACTTTCCGCTGTAGATAGAACCCCCCTTCATACCGAGTTTCTTTTATCGAGGTTGAATGATGATCTGAGGAGGGAGATAAGGCTTTTGAAAGCTTTCATGAAAGGCATAGGGGTTTACGGAGCAGAACTAAGAGTCGGTGGGTTTTCCGGTTATTTAACCGAGCTTTTAGTCCTTTATTACGATTCTTTTATAAATGTCTGTAAAAACGCGATTAATTGGAAGCCCGGGAAAACTGTTCTTCAATTGATAAATTTTTATGAATATCTAAAGGTTCCCCTTGATTTGTTTAATGATGAGCCTTTGATTTTCGTAGACCCTGTAGATCGCGGAAGGAATGTAGCCTCCGCTTTAACTTTAGAGAAACTTGACATTTTCAGGGCTGCCGCTAAAATGTTCTTAAAACATCCTTCGGAAAACTTCTTCTATCCCTTAAATCCCCCGCTTTCCCTCTCTGATGGAGAGTTATTATCCCTTATGAAGCAGAGAAAAACCTTCTTTTTCGCCTTAGTTTTCAAAGGACTGGAAGTGGCGCCTGACATCCTTTGGGGCCAAATTTATCGGTCAGAACGCGCCATAGTAGAAGCTATTGAAGAGACAGGGTTTCAAATAATCGGGTCCTTGCCTTGGTCTGATGAGGCTGGTCTGGTTTTTCTACTTTTTGAGGTAACTCATCGAGAAATCTCTGCTGTTTTAAAGCACAAAGGTCCTCCCGTATCGATAGAGGCGGAGATAAATTTTTTGAAAAAACATTTAGGCTCAAGTAAGGTGTTAGCAGGGCCTTATATTGGAGAAAAACGATGGTTTGTCGAGTTGGAACGAGAATTTACCGATGTTATTTCCTTTATGCAACACCTTCTAACGGAAAATATAGATAGCTTAGGTTTAGGTTCCTATTTTCGACAAGCTTTAAAAAAAGGTTTTACAATCCTTGAAAATGAAGAAATAGTAAAGTACTTGACAGAAAAAGATGATGAGTTAAGAAATTATCTTTCAATATTTTTAGTGAAAAAACCTTCATGGCTTTGACTATCGTAAGAATTAAGTAACGATTTTATAATCGGTAAGACATAATCAAAATTGAGAAAAGCGGATGGGGATAAAGATGGCATCTCCTACAAATAGCGCTAATATAAGGGTAAAAGACATAATGACTATAGAAGTTATCAGTATTGATGGTGAAGAAACAGTTCTTAAAGCAGTAGGTCTTATGACCGAGAAGGATATATCATCCCTGTTAGTAAGGAAGGGGGATAAAGAGGTAGGCATAATCACTGAAAAAGATATATTGACTAAAGTAATAGCTAAAGGAATAATTCCTTCAGAGATTAAAGTGGAAGACACTATGAGCACTCCCCTCATCGTGATAGAAGCGAAAGCCAGTATAGAAGAAGCTGCAAAAAAGATGAGGGAAAAAAAGATAAGAAGACTGCCTGTGATAAGAGAGGGAAAAATTGTCGGCATAATAACCGAAACTGACATCACTAAAATCGAGCCTGAGCTCATATTTCTCGAAAGGGAGCACGCCCGCTTAAGTCTATCACAAATTGTGTCTGAAGAAGAAGAAGAAGGAGAATCAATTAAGGAAGGTCCTATATACGATCCTCCACTCCACATTATAAGCGACTTTTGTGATAACTGCGGAAACTTCTCAGAAGACCTAACCTATATCGACGGAAAATGGATTTGCGACCTCTGCTTGGACAAATAATCAAGGAAAAGATCGAAGAAGATAGCGCTCAAATAAAAATAAGATATAAAAAAATAAGTGATTGATGGTCAATAAGAATTTTCCAGTTATTTGACCCATTGGTGGTTATTAATGAATTTTGATGTAAGCAAATCGCTTTTCGGCCCTGGGGTCTTCAGAGATGAACGAACGCTTTCCCCAGAATACGTTCCAGAAAGTTTGCCCCGAAGAGAGGATGAGATGGCGCGTCTTGCAAGAGACCTAAGACCCATACTTCAAGAAGGCTCATTCCCGGTTCAAATCGCAGTATTGGGCGGACCAGGATTTGGGAAAACTGCCACAGTAAAAAGAACCATGGAGGAAATCACGAGAGAAGCCTCAGAAAGAGGATATTCCATCCTTTTTGGCTATTACAACTGTCATACCACACGTTCAAAAACCGCCATATTACGCCATCTTCTTGGATCAAAATTCAACATTAGTGCTCGAGGATTTTCCGACGAAGAAGTCCTCGAAATGATGATGAAACGCCTAGAAAAAACAAATTCCCATCTCGTTCTAGCTTTAGATGAATCTTATATGCTGGATAGCAACGACGTTTTATCCTTAGTACATGCCGCGGAATTTTTTGGCCCAGGAAAAGCAAGAATCTCCTTAATCCTGATAAGTAGACCCACTGAATGGAGCCACACCCTTAAGGATAAACTTTCTGAATATTTACATGACCAGATAGATGTAAAAGGATACACCAAAGAAGATCTTGTAGAAATTCTAACTTATCGAGCAGAACTTGCCTTCAAACCAGGCGTAGTAAGCCCCGATATAACCGACATGGTGGCGGAAATCGCAAGCCAAACAATGAACGCCCGCCATGGTATAGAAATCCTTCACAGCGCCGGGAGAATCGCGGACTTAGAAGGAAAATCTGAAATAACAGCAGAAATGATCCGAGAAGGAAAAGCTAACGTTTATCCAGAACTTAGAACAACAGCCTTAGAACAATTAAACTTATACGAAAAACTTGCAGCTTTAGGCATATCACGCCGATTAAAACACAAAGGGGTAACCTCAACAACAATCAAGGAAGGATATCACTACTTCAAAATAGCTTGCGAGGAGCACGGACAAAAACCCCAAAACGAAATCGCTTACAGGGAATACATAGACCAACTGAATAAAATAGGAATAATCGAAAAAATAGTGAAACCTATAGGAAAAGGAAAACCAGGAAGAAGAGCAAGATTAACAATATTCGACATACCGGCAACAGTCTTAGAAGAAAAAATAACAAAACTAATAGAAAAAGAACTAGAAAAACACTAACATCCTAAAACGATTTTTTACTTACTTTTTTTAAGTTGTAATAGTTTAAATCCTAGATGAAGTATCTTTCAAAATTATTCTTTTTTTAATCAATATTAAGGATAGAATAGCAATAACTGCAAGCAGTCCCACTATAATAATGATTGACATTCCTCCAAAAAAGCCATTATCATCTGAAGGTGGTTCACCAGAATCCTTAATCAACCAAACATCATTATTACCAGCACCAAAAGATTTTGTAGTTCCAACTATTATATATCCTCCATCTGAAGTCTGCTGTACACAGGCACCTGAATCGTCAGCTGTTCCTCCATATGTTTTGCTCCATACAGATTCACCAACTGCTCTTTTCATTGTTGTTTGTGTGTTTGGGTTTTGTGTATCTGTTATTACTGTTGTCTTAATCATTGGCGGTAATACTAGCAATAGTGAAAAAGTTAAAATTATAAATAGCCCTGTTAACCCTACTTTTTTAAACTTCTCCCTATGGTTTAAAACCATTATTTATCCCTCAAAAAAGTCTCTAAAACCTTTTTAGACTTTAAAAACTGTTTAGCACAAAAATTATAAAGCAAAAATAATGTGAACATATGTTACTTTTCGCCTATTTTATACCTAATTAGGCCACATAATTTGATAATTATATATAAGTTTTTACAAGTATAAATAAATGTAAATAAATCTAACTATAACCTATTTATGAGAGAATTGACGACCAACTATCATGATCTTTTCTCCGCAGCTTGGACAACAATTATCTGGGCCTAAATGATTTTCTGAAATGGTGAATATTGACCTTTTTATCAAAAGTTTTTCGCAAGAAGGGCAGTAAGTATTTTCTCCAGGATGTAATGGGACATTTCCTAAGTAAACGTAATTCAATCCCTCTTCAATCCCGATTTTTCTAGCTTTTTCAAGGGTTTCTATGGGCGTTGTTGGCGCTCTAAATTCGTAGTCGGGATGGTAGGCTGAGGTATGCCAAGGTGTATCTTTTCCCATCTCTTTTCTTATGCGTTGAGCTATGTTTCTAAACGTGTCTTCTTCATCGTTTACCGTGGGGATAACCAAGGTAATTATTTCCACATGAACTCCTCTTTTCTTTGCTTCTATAGCGTTTCTCCACACAACTTCGACGTCTGCCTTACAATACTCCTTTACAGCTTCTACTCCGCCTTTTACATTTATGGCCATGGCATCTAATCCTGCTTTTATGAGAGCATCTAAAGCTTCAGGTGTCATGTAAGCATTAGTAACATAAGTTTGATAATAGCCCATAGGTTTAGTCAGTTTCATAACGTCTAAAGCATAATCTAACAGGACAGTTGGCTCGTTAAAAGAAAAAGAAGTCCCTTGACAATTATAGGTTTCGGCAATTTTTAAGAAATCTTCCATGCTTAGGTAGTTTTGGTTTCTTAAGTTTGGAGAAGCCTTAGAAATAGTCCAGTTCTGACACCAAGGACACGTGAAATTACAACCATAAGTTCCGACGGTGAGGGCAAAACTCCCAGGCCAAAAATGAAAAAGAGGTTTTTTCTCAATAGGGTTTGCAGAAATACTCGAAATATCACCAAAAACAAGCGTATACAATTTTCCCCCAACGTTCTTACGTGTTTTACAAAATCCTAATTTTCCCTCTGAGATTTTACATCTTCTCTCACAAGTACTACACTCTACCCTCTTTCCTTCAAGCTTTTCATAGAATGTAGCTTCCTTAACGCAAGGATTTGAAAAAAAGGACGCTTGAGAATTTGAAATATTAGACATTTATCCCCCAAACTCCAAATGGTAAATGTTTCACTCAGTTTAAAAAACAAAACAAATTATATATAACTTTCAATTTAGGTTAAAAAACTATATATTATATCTTTAATAAGCGAGCAAAAATAAGGAAGTTTTAGAGGGAGTATTAATAACATTTATTCATTCTTAAATTCGTTTAAATTTTTTTATTTTTTAGTGGCGTCTTGCTTTTAGTTTGTATGCTTTGTCTACGCTTTCTGCTATTTGGAGTAGTTCTTCTAGGAATCTGTCTACATCTCCTCGGATTTTTTCAATGGTTCGTTTTATGTTTCTTTCTCTTAGTTCGTAGTTTGTTCCTCTTTTTATGATGAATCTTGCTTGCATTAACCTGTTTAAATGGTTTATTACGGCTCCCCTTGTGAGGTTTAATCTTTTCGTTATCTCGCTACTTGAGATTCCTTCTTCCTCCTTGGAGGCTTCTAGGACGATTTCAACGATCTTTAAGCAGCTTTCATCCCGATCTCTTGGATTTATTAGTCCGAGAGCATAGCAAATCCATCTGAGATCGTCTTCTAAGTTTTCTTTTGGCGGTTGTCTTAGGATGTTGAACGTGTAGGTTGAGAGCGCTTCTTTATATTTTCGTTTTTTCTTCATTTTTTCCTAATCGCCCCTTTAATTTTCGTGAATTTTCATGTTTTTAGACGGTTTTAACCTTTATAAATGTTTTTTATTTTTTTCATAACTTAATAAATTTGTCAAAAACTTATTGATTTTTTTTGGAAAAGTTTATAAAATATAATTTATTTTAGATAAAGTGAAAAAGTATTGAACAGAGGAGGTGCAAAACTAATGAGCATTAGAAAATGGGATCCTTTCCGAGAAATGGCTGAAATGCGTGACAGAATCGCTAGAATGTTTAACGATTTCTTCAGAGAAACTCCAAGAGTAGGTGCAACAGAAGCTATAGAATATTTACCTTTAACTGATATAGAAGAAACAGAGAATGATCTAGTTATAAAAATGGAGATACCTGGCTTAAAGAAAGAAGACATAAATATCGAAGCAACAGAAAATAGTATATCAGTAGAAGGCACCTTCAAAGAGGAGAAGGAAGAAGTTAAAGAAAAAACTATCCTCAGAGAAAGATCTGTGAGGAGCTATAAACGAGGTTTCACACTTCCAGTGCCAGTAAAGCCACAAGAAGCAAAAACTAGTCTAGAAGACGGTGTACTGACGATCAATTTACCAAAAGCGGAAAAGGCAAAAAAGGTCAAAGTCGCCATAGAATAGAATTCTTTTAGTAAAATTAATAACTATTATATCCTTTTTTTATTTTCAGGAAACTAAAAAATACTTTGAATTTGTAATAAAAATTGAGCGTAAAAGTAAATCAAAATTAAATTTTGTTTTTTTATATTTGTCAATTTTATTTGTTTTTAGGAGGTATTACCTTTATGGGTAAAGTTATTGGTATTGACTTAGGTACATCAAATTCTCAAGCAGCGGTTATGGAAGCCGGTAGGCCTATAATAATTCCGAGCGCTGAAGGCCCCACTTATGCGGGTAAAATGTTTCCTTCTGTTGTTGCTTTTACAAAGGAAGGCGAGCTTCTTGTGGGTGAACCTGCAAGAAGACAGGCTGCAATCAACCCAGAACGAACCATAACTGGGATAAAAAGAAAAATGGGTACAGACTTTAAGGTAAAAATCGATAGTGAAGAGTATTCTCCCCAGCAGATTTCTGCTTTTATACTTCAAAAAATTAAGAGAGATGCGGAAGCTTTCCTTGGAGGAGAGGTAAAAGAAGCGGTAATCACGGTGCCTGCCTACTTTAATGACAATCAAAGAACCGCTACTAAAGATGCTGGAAAGATTGCTGGTTTAGAGGTTTTAAGGATTATAAATGAGCCTACTGCTGCATCTCTTGCCTATGGTCTTGGTAAAAAGGGAGAAAAGAAGATAACGGTCCTTGACTTTGGTGGCGGAACTTTTGATGTTACAATAATGGAGATGGGAGAAGGAGTTTTCGAAGTTATTTCCACAAGTGGTGATACCCAGCTTGGCGGAAGGGATATGGATGAAGCCTTAACAGACTATATCGTTGAAGAGTTTAAAAAGAAGGAAGGAGTAGATCTAAGAGAAGACAAAGCTTCTATGCAGAGAATAAGAGAGGCTGCAGAAAAGGCAAAAATAGAGTTGTCATCTCTTACTACTACTAATATAAGTTTACCTTTCTTAACTACCCTACATGGCGACCCTAAACATTTAGAGATTACGATAAGTAGGGCAAAACTTGAAAGCCTCATACAACATGTCTTAGATAGGCTTGAGCCACCAATAAATCGAGCCCTAGAAGATTCTAAGTTAAATCCTCAAGTAATGGATCATGTAATCCTTGTTGGTGGTCCTACAAGGATGCCTATTGTCCGGGAAAAATTCAAACAGATCTTTGGAAGGGAACCCGAAAGAGGTATAGATCCCATGGAGTGCGTTGCAAATGGAGCAGCTATTCAAAGCGCAGCGATAAAAGGTGAAGTAGAAGACATTCTTCTCCTTGATGTAACACCCTTGTCTTTAGGCGTTGAGACGTTGGGAAATGTCTTCACAAAACTTATTGAAAGAAACACGACAATACCCACAAAAAAGAGTCAA
>JAEOSI010000065.1 GCA_016840425.1 Candidatus Wukongarchaeum yapensis | reverse complement strand
CATGTTGATCACGGAAAATCCACACTAGTAAAAGCTTTGAGTGGGAAGTTTCCAGATACTCATAGTGAAGAGTTACGGAGAGGTATTTCGATTCGTTTAGGTTACGCTATAGCAGATTTTAGAAAGTGCCCTGATTGTGAGCCCCCTCAATGTTATACCACTTCAAAAACATGCCCCAATTGCGGGTCTGAGAGTGAATTTCTCAGGCGAATAAGTTTTGTTGACTGTCCAGGCCATGAGATTCTTATGGCTACAATGCTTTCGGGGGCCGCCATTATGGATGGAGCAATTCTTGTGATTGCAACTAACGAAGACTGTCCTCAGCCCCAAACCAAGGAACATCTTGCAGCGACTGAAGTGGTGAAAGTTGACCGAATAGTAATTGCCCAAAATAAGATAGAGCTTGTTTCAGAAGAAGAAGATTTAAAGAATTATGAAAATATTAAATCCTTTGTTAAAGGTTCTTCGGCTGAAGATGCGCCTATAATCCCTATTTCAGCCATGCATAAAGCAAACCTTGACGTTTTAATACAGGCAATTGAAGAAAAGATGCCTACCCCTAAAAGGGATTCAAGTTTACCTGCAAGAATGTATGTTGCCAGATCTTTTGAGGTCAATAAACCAGGTACCCGCCCGAAAGATTTGATGGGAGGCGTGTTGGGCGGATCAATAGTCCAAGGCGAGTTGCATGTAGGCGAAGAGGTTGAGATTAAGCCAGGGGTTAGAAAAGAAATAAAAAGCGGAAAATTTGAGTATGTTCCCCTGATAACTGAAATAACTTCCCTCAGCGCTGGGCCAAAAATACCCTTAGAAATAGCAAAACCTGGCGGTTTAATAGGCGTTGGAACTAAACTTGATCCTTTTCTGACCAAAAGCGACAGCATGGTAGGATCTGTCGTTGGAAAACCAGATACTTTGCCTCCCACTGTTGATGAGTTAAACCTTGAGGTAACTTTAATGGAAAGGGCTGTAGGAACCGCGGAGGAAATAGAGGTTAAGAAAATAAAAATTGGCGAAAAGTTGATGTTAAACGTTGGAACTGCTGCTACTGTAGGTACGATAACTGGCATACGGGATGGAGAGGCTCAAATCAAGCTTTCAAGATCCATAGTTGGTGAAAAAGGGATGAAAGCCGCAATAAGTAGACTTTTGAAAAGACGCTGGCGCCTCGTAGGATATGGAAACATCCTTTAATTTATTAAAAGATTAAAAGGGAACTTATTTTTAACATGACGTGTTTTTAATGGTCTGTAAAAATAATTTTTTAGTCCTTCTTGATACAAATTTTTTAATGCTACCTGCAAACTTGGGCATAGATATTTTTCCTGCCATCGACGATATAGTTCAAAGGGCGTATAAACTTGTAGTTCTAAGGGGGATATTGGGCGAGTTAGAGAAACTCTACTTAAAGGGGGGAAAGAAGCAAAAAATGGCGGTAAAATTAGCGTTAAAATTTGCTGAAAAATGTAATATTTTGGAGGAGAAATTGCTGGAAAAAGAAAGCATTGATGACTATGTAATCCGAGTGGCTGAAAAGCATTGTCCTTGTGCTGTTGCAACAGTTGATAATATCCTTAGAAAGAGGCTTAAAGATAAAGGAATACCGGTAATATTCTTAAGACAGAAAACACGTCTCGAAATTGACGGCATCATACCCTGATATAAAACACGATAAACGGTCTTCTTGGTTAGAAGTAGAACGGAAAGAAAAAAGGAAAAAAATCAATTTTTCCTCTTAATTTTTTTCCATCTTGCTTTCTAAGCCGCTATTCTATTTTTAGAAGAAAAGAGAGTATTCCACGAAAAGTGTTGCAAAGGTAAGGCTCAAAGTACTTAGAAGTTTTACCAGTACGTGGAGGGATGGTCCTGCCGTATCCTTAAAGGGGTCTCCGACGGTATCTCCTACTACTCCTGCTGCGTGAGCTGGCGTCCCCTTTCCACCGTAAGCTCCATCTTCAATCAACTTCTTCGCATTATCCCAAGATGCGCCTCCTGTGTTTAAAACAAGAGCAAGCAAAATACCTGCAACAGTGCCTCCCATAAGTAAGGCTCCGACAGCTTCTGCCCCTAGCAAGAATCCTACCGATACAGGGCCTATTACACAAATCATGCCTGGGAAAACCATGTTTTTCTGAGCTGACCTCGTACTTATGTCGACACATCGAGCATAGTCTGGTTTGGTTGTACCTTCCATGATTCCTGGAATCTCCCTAAACTGTCTTCTAACCTCGTTTATCATGTCATAGGAAGCGTTTCCTACAGCGCGAATAGCCAAGCTTGAAAATATGAAAGGCAACAAAGCGCCTATAAACAAGCCAATTATCACATCTGGTTCGCTTAAATCCACCACACGTATGTCCGCGGTTTTTAAGTATGCTTCAAAGAGTAGTAATGCTGCAAGGGCTGCCGAACCCACAGCATAACCTTTCGTTATCGCTTTTGTCGTATTTCCCACAGCATCTAACTCCTCCGTAGTCGCTCTGCACTTCTCTCCTAAGTCACTCATCTCCGCTATTCCCCCAGCATTGTCCGCGATTGGACCAAAACCATCCATAGCAAGGATTATTCCCGCGGTTGCAAGCATCGCCATTGTAGCTACAGCCGTACCATAAATCCCTTCATCAGTTATAGGAGACACTTTCCAGCCGTTTCCTGCCACGAAGGATAACAGTATGGCTGCGCTTAAAACGATAGCCGGTAGAGCCGTCGACTCCAAACCTACAGCAAAACCTGTTATTATGTTTGTTGCCGGTCCTGTTTCAGACGATCTCGCGATCTCTTTAACCGGCCTGAAGGATTTACTTGTATAATACTCTGTTATCCACGCGATAATTAAGGCTGCTGCAAGCCCAGCGAGGGCCGCGTAAAACATGTTGATGTTTTCAAGCATGTATTCACACAGAATGTAGAATATTACGACGCACATTATGGTCGTGGCATAGAGCCCCCTTCTTAAGGGAGCCATAGGATTCTCTCCCTCCTTAGCCTGAACGAAATATGTTGACGCGATTGTTGCAAATATACCACTACCTCTTGCCACCAACGGGAAGTATAACCAGTTGATGTCGCCTGTTTTTACGTAAATTGCTATGCCTAATATCATGGCTCCAATGTTTTCCCCTGCAGTTGATTCGAAAAGATCTGCCCCTCTGCCAGCAACATCCCCTACATTATCCCCTACATTGTCTGCGATTACCGCTGGATTTCTCGGATCATCTTCGGGTATACCAGCCTCGATCTTCCCTACAAGATCAGCCCCGATATCAGCTGCCTTAGTATAAATACCACCACCAAGCTGAGCAAAAAGAGCAGCAAGACTCGCGCCAAATCCGTATCCGATGATCAACTCAGGGTCTTCGGAATACAAAAAGAACAAACCTGTTACTCCTAGGAGGCTTAGACCGACTACAAGCAGTCCCATGACCATGCCTCCGCGGAAGGCTACTTGTACTGCAGGATTTAGCCCTGTTTTTGTAGCCTCCGCCGTTCTTACGTTGGCTCTTGTAGCTACATCCATCCCTATATATCCTGCTAGAAGTGAGCAGCCGGCACCCAAAAGGAATGCAAATGAAGTGTAAGGTTTATCTCCCCAATCGAAAGCTACATACAGTATTACTGTAAGTATTACCGATATTATAGCGATGGTTGTGTATTGTCTCTTTAGGTATGCTTTTGATCCTTCGCGGATGGCGTCCGCTATACTCCTCATTTTAGGTGTTCCCATTTCGTATTTGTTTACATCCCATGCAAGATAAAATGCGAATATGACTGCACAAATTCCGCCGATAGGTGCCAGTAATACCCAATTTGATTCGACCAAAGAAAATCCTCCACATAGCCAGTAATTTTTTTGTTTTAAACCCACTAGTGCGAGCTTCTCGTCTTTTTTGTTTTATTTTATAATCATGAAATAAGAAGAATTCGATTATCGATCATTTTATAACATAACATTTTTAACATTTTTGGATTTTCTAAAACCTTATTAAGTTCGTTATCCGAAAGATCTTTAAAAATAATTCTTTTAATAATTTATCGTTTATTCTAATTATTCATCATTACTTCGTTTTTTTAGATCATGAGAAAATTAAGGAGAGCGTGAAGGAGTTTGGTTTATAATCTTATCACTTTGAGGGATACTGTGAGGGTTCCACCCCATCGTTTTGGGGAACCTATTGACAAGGTAATCTTAGAAATTGCAAGGGAAGATTTTGAAGAACGAGTAGACCCAGACATAGGGATGCTTATCGCGGTCTTATCCGTTGAGGAGATCGGCGTAGGACACATAATACCAGGAGACGGCGGCGTTTATCATCAATGCATTTTTAAAGTGTTGAGTTTTAAACCTAAAATAGGGGAAATCGTTGAGGGAGAAGTTGTTGAGGTAACTGATTTCGGTTTATTTATAAGAATTGGGTGTACGGACGCCCTTTGTCACATATCCCAAATCCACGATGATTTTTTCTCTTTCAACCCTAAACAAAGCGCGCTTTTAGGCCAAGAAAGCGGTCAATCAATAATGAGAGAGGACCGTGTTAGAGCGAGAATAATCACTTTAAGTTTGGATCGAGGCATCATAAAAGTAGCAGTGAGTATGCGAGCTGCGGCTTTAGGAAGCTACGAATGGCTCAAGAGATGGGCAGAAGAACTCCAAGAACTCAGAGAGAAAGGAATAACTCTAGAAACAAAGAAAAAACCACAAAAAGCAAAGAAAGTAGAGAAAGAGAAAAAGAAAAAGAAGAGAAAGCGGAGGAAAAAAGAAGAAAAGAAAGCTTAAACCTAAAAATGAATCAATAGAGTTGATTAATCTTGGTTAAATCTTGTAGGACTTGTAGGAGAATAGTGGAAGCTGGTAACCGATGTCCTCACTGCAGAACCCACACATTAAGTGAAGATTGGGACGGCTTAATTATAATCGCTGACCCTGAAAACTCCTACATAGCCAAACTATTAGGAATAACCGAACCGGGAAAATACGCCCTCAGAGTAAGATGAACAAAAAACCCCACCCTAACTCTATTTTAAGGGGAAAGCTAAAGTTGGTCATTAAAGAAAACTTTAAAATCCTTTACAAACTTCCAAAAACCCTCCGCCCCAAACTTAAAATCCCCCTAGGACGCCTTATTAAAACCGATATTTACCAAACTATTCGCGAACAACTATCAAGGGGAAAAAATTCAAAACTTATCACTGTAGGCGACATTTCTACAGAAACCCTCGTAAAAGCAAATATTATACCTTACGTAGCTGTTATTGATAACAAAGTGAGAAGAATGCCAAGGAACAAGGAGGTTGAAGTCCCAGGATCTATAACAATCGAAGCAAAAAACCCCCCCGCTACGATAACTGAAGAAGCGTGGAAAGCTATAAAAAACGCTTTAGAAAGCAAGAAACAGCCAGTAAAAGTAGTGATCGAAGGCGAAGAAGATCTTCTCGTGATCCCTGCAGTGATCGAAGCACCTATTAACACATTAATATGTTACGGACAGCCTAATGAAGGAGTAGTGCTAATAAGAGTAACTGAACGTGTCAAAGATAAGTTTCAAAAAATCCTCAACCAGATGCAAACAGAATAATTAAATTAAAAAATTTTATAAACAAATAAAATTTAAGTTTAAATCTACGGTTCGCAAATAAACAACCGTTCATTAGAAAAGAAAAAGAAGAAGATAAGATAATTTTTCATTTCAAAAATGAAAAGGAGAACGCACCCCCCATGGAAATTGAGGTAATCAAAGATAAAAAGAATCCCTTACTTTACAGACAAGAAATAAGTTTTATAATCCATCATGCAGAGGAGGCAACGCCTTCAAGATATGATGTAAGAAAAAAGATAGCGGCAAAATTTAATACAGACATAGAACGCACATATATCCGCTCTATCCTCAGCGAATATGGCTCTGCTACTTCAAAGGGCGAAGCATCTATCTACGATACGCCTGAACTTGGAGAAAAAATAGAAGAAGAGCATATCAGAAAAAGGAATCAACCAAAAGAAACTAAAGAAGCAAGTTAAAAATGAAGTGAGAGGTTCGTACTAAAATGGTTTGGAAATATTATGATGCGTCAAGTGGTAAGCTTACCCGGTTAAAAAAGGAATGTCCTCGTTGTAAAGGATCTTTTCTTGCAGATCACAAAGACAGGCTTAGTTGTGGTAGGTGCGGCTTCACAGAGTTTAAGAAAAAAGTAAAAGAAGCCAAAAAAGAAGGGTAGTAAACAAAAATAAATCCCTCTTCTTTAAGCTTTTTTTATTTTGGGGGGAATAGATAAGTTGCCACTCATATGTTTAGGACTAGAAGGGACGGCCCACAGTTTTGGAGCGGGCATAGTAACATCAGAAGGCGATATTTTAGCCAACGAAATCTCAACTTATCTCCCCATAACCGGCGGAATTCATCCCAGGGAAGCTGCCCAGCATCATAGCGCTGTCGCCAGTCAAGTTCTACAGTCTGCCCTCCTTAAAGCCGGAATATCAGGCGAAGAGCTTGACGTTATAGCCTTTTCCCAAGGCCCAGGTCTCGGTCCTTGTTTGAGAACTACTGCCGTTGTAGCGCGTGCTCTTTCTACCTTATTTGATATACCTCTAGTAGGCGTGAATCACTGTTTGGCCCACGTTGAAATCGGAAGACTCTTAACTGGGACAAAGGATCCTATAACTCTTTATGTTTCTGGGGGAAACACCATTGTTTCCGCCTTTGCTGATAAAAGGTACAGGGTTTTTGGAGAAACTATCGATATACCAATAGGAAACGCTTTGGATATGTTTGGTCGAGAAGCAGGATTGCAACATCCAGGAGGTCCAAAAGTAGAGGTTTTGGCAAGAAAGGGTAAGAAACTTGTAGAACTTCCATACATAGTGAAGGGTATGGATCTTTCTTTTTCTGGCTTGGTTACTGCTGCTATAAGAAAGTTGAAGGAGGAAAAAGAACAACTTGAGGATGTCTGTTTTAGCTTACAAGAATATGCTTTTTCGATGCTCGTTGAAGTGACTGAAAGGGCGATAGCTCACACTCAAAAGAAAGAGCTTCTCCTTACGGGAGGCGTAGCTCAAAACAAAAGATTACAAGAAATGCTGGGAGAAGTAGCAAAAGATCAAGAAGTGGCTTTTTTCACAGTGCCTAAGGAAGTAGCAGGGGATAATGGAGCAATGATCGCGTGGACAGGGATTCTCCTTTACAAATATGGCAAAATTATAGATGTGGAAAAAAGTTTAGTGGACCCTAAATGGAGACTTGAGGCTGTAGAAATTCCTTGGTCTATGGAATAACAAGTTTCTTCTTTTTCTGACGAAAATTCTGAATAAAATTTTGGTTAAAAGGAGTTCTTAAAATAAGCTTTTTATCACTATTGGTGGGTTTTTGTGGTTTCTCTTAATTTGATAGCTAAGGGTGCTGAGGCAAATCTTTATAGGGGTGAGTGGTTTGGTAGAAACGTTATTTTTAAGGAGCGAATCAGTAAAAAGTATCGCTTGCCTAATCTTGATTTGCAGTTGCGTCAGCAAAGAACCGCCATGGAATCAAAGTTGTTGTCGGTAGCAAAAAAGTGTGGAGTAAGCACCCCTATTATTTATGAAATTGATATGAAGAAAACCACCATCGTTATGGAATATATTGAGGGTGATAGGGTTAAAGAGTTGTTGGCCAATGAGTTAAATGAGGATAAAAAAGTTATTTGTAGGAAAATAGGCGAGGCTTTGGGGAGGCTCCATAAAAACGGCATTATTCATGGTGACCCTACCACAAGTAATTTCATATACACGCATGGAAAAGTTTTTTTTGTGGATTTTGGTTTAGGGGTTTTTTCAGACAGTTTAGAGGATGCGTCTGTCGACCTGCATCTTTTAAAACGGGCTTTAGAAAGCACTCATTTTAAAATAGCAAAGGAGTCTTTTTCCGAAATTTGTGCAGGTTACGCTCAAATAGTTAGTTCTGAACGTGCTAAAGAAATTTTTGATAACGTTGAAAAAATACGTTTAAGGGGGCGGTACATGTTACGGAGTGATATTTAATTATTGAACTAGCATACTGAGGGTTTTTATGACAGGGAATCATAAGTTACTTTTTGCTACTTCAAATATTGGGAAGTTTGAAGAGGCAGTAAACGTATTGGAAGAGTATGGCTTAGCGATTGAAATGGTTCGGATTAAACGTTTTGAAGTCCAAAGTGATGATCTGGTCGAAATAGCGAAAATAAGCGCTCTTTTCGCATTAGAAGAGGTTAAAAATCCTGTAATAGTTGAAGATGCAGGTCTATTTATAGAAGCATTAAACCTTTTCCCTGGCCCCTATTCAAGCTATGTTTACAAAACGATCGGATTAGACGGGATATTAAAATTGATGGAAAACGTAAAAAATCGTCGAGCTTATTTCATGTCTGCTATCGCTTACTGTTGGTCTGAAAGTGAAGTGAAAATTTTTGAAGGTAGGGTTGATGGCACCATAACCCATGAAAAACGAGGGGAAAGAGGTTTTGGTTTTGACCCGATATTTTGCCCAAGAGAAGGGGACGGAAGAACCTTCGCAGAAATGAGTACTGAAGAGAAAAGCATGATATCCCACAGAGGAAAATCGTTCAGAAAGTTAGCAACATGGCTAAAATAAAAGGAAAGGTAAAAAAGTTAAAGTATGAACGTTCTAAAAAAGTATGAAATTGCTTAAAAACTTGGTTTTTTTTGTTTGTAGATAAGTGTGTGTTATTTTTTTAGGAGGTTTAAAGCAGATTGGTTCAGAAAGCGATTGTTCTTGTTGGGGGCTTTGGGACAAGGCTTCGCCCCCTTTCTTGTACTCGACCGAAAGCATTGTTTCCTGTGGCAAATGTTCCTCTCCTAGAACGGGTAGTAAGGGCTCTTGCTGAAGGTGGTGTCGAGGAAGTTGTTCTTGCTGTTAGCTATCAGGCAGATTTAATTGAAGCAAAACTTGGTGGAGGAGAGAAGTTTAGCATCCGTATTAAATATTCTAGGGAGAAGCATCCTTTGGGTACTGCTGGGCCTTTATGGTATGCAAGGGACGAGCTTAGAGATTCTGGGCCTTTTTTCATGTTAAACGGCGACATAATTGCTGAAGTAGATTATAAAAAACTCTTAGAATTCCACCAAGAAAAAGGGGGTATGGCCAGTATAGCCCTTCATGAGGTCGAAGATCCTTCAAGGTATGGCGTGGTCGACCTAGATTCCTCGAAAAGAATCTTAAAATTTGTTGAGAAACCCCCAGAAGATGAAGCACCAAGTAACTTAATAAACGCAGGTTGCTACGCCCTTAACCCTGAAGTCATAGACATGGTTCCTGAAGGAAAAAAGACATCAATAGAGCGGGAAATATTTCCAAAAATCGCGGAAAAAGGAAAACTTTTCGGTTTTAAATCAGACGGCATCTGGATCGATCTTGGCTTACCTGGAGACTATCTTTGTGCAAATCGTACTATGCTAGAAAGGGAGTGTAAAAAAGCAAGCAGCTCCGTGATAATAGATTCCACGGCAAAAATAGGGAAAAATACAAAGATCAGAGGGCCCACAATAATCGGGACCAACTGCATTATCGGGGAGAATTGTGACATCGGGCCTTATGTAGCCATAGGAGAAGACACTGTTATCGGGAATGGCGTTAATCTCGAAGACACGGTCATTTTCCCAAGATCAGCGATTGCAAATTTTTCATCAATTGCTTATGCAATATTAGGGGAAGGAGTAGTTATTGGTCAATGGGTAAAAATTCAAGGTTCCTCAGAAGGAGGACAAGTAGTCATCTTAGGGGACTGTTGTGAAGTTATCGATAAGTTAACCGTAACCGCAGGCACCAGTGTTTGTCCCTTTAAGTGTTTAGAAGAATGCGTACTAGAACCAAAAAGAATATTATGACCCCCCACGACTCAAAATCGGAAATTCTTGCTTCTAAAGGCTTACAAAAGTTTATATTGGAGCAGAAAACGAATTAATATATACTAACTTATCTTAAGCGGGTCGATCAAGTTTATAATGGCCTACCATCATTCAACATAAAAATTCAAGGTTAGAATGGTGTTAGAATGG
>JAEOSI010000256.1 GCA_016840425.1 Candidatus Wukongarchaeum yapensis | reverse complement strand
CGCAAAAGAGCACTAAACCTTTTTCAGGAGCTTGTGTTGGAAGCATTTTTAAACGAGCTATTAGGCTGTTTAAAGCGCTTTGAACGTTTTTTCTCGTTGTTTTAGACTTGATATTTGTAGCAGTACCCAACTCATTAACAAGTTCTTGAACAAAATCTGAAATCTGCCTTTCTGGAGGAATATACAAAGAAATTAGGCAAGTACTACCATCAACTGACTTTTTCTTCTCTAACTCCTCTAATTCTTTCTCAAGCAAATAACGTTCCAATGACCCGCTCTTTTTCGCTTCAACCTGCGCATTCATCTAAATATTCTCCTAATAATCCGTAATTCTCCCCTATCTCCCCAGAATAACTTCGTAATAACTAAAACAATTTTCAGTATACTATTCCCTTGATATATTATTATTTTGCTCTTTATAAACTATTTTTTATAAGGTTTATACAAATCTTCTATCTTCTAAAAAGGAAGATTTAATTCAAAAAATCTCCTTGTAAAAACAAATAACTACTCCATAAAATCTTTTATATGAAACAGATAGTAAGTTTTTAAAAAGCTTTTAATGGAGAATTTTTTGAAAATGAGGGAAAGAAAGGTTGTTTGTTTAAAAGTTGGCGGATCCCTTTTATTCAGGAAAAATGATCTGGATAATGTTTACATTCAAAAACTTGGTACTGTTCTTAAAGAATTAACGAGCGAGGGAAAGGTTTGTGTGGTGGTTGGGGGAGGATTTATAGCTCATAAATATGTTTCTACAGCGCGAAAACTTGGAGCTCAGGAAAGTTTTTGCGATTTGATCGGGATAGAGGTTGCGAGAAATAATGCAAGGTTACTTATTGCCGCTTTGGGGGAGGATGTGTGTTATCCTTCACCTCCAAACTCTTTCCAAGAGGCCGTAAAAGCTCTTGCAACTGATAAGAAAATATTGGTATTGGGGGGTTTTCAACCAGGTCAGTCGACAAACGCCGTAGCTGCTTCTATCGCAGATTATACTCGTTCAAAAACGCTTATTAATGCGACAAATGTTGACGGTGTTTACACCTCTGATCCTAAAAAAGACCCAAACGCGAAAAAGATAGAAGAGATGACGATAGACGATCTAATAAACCTCATAAAAACCCACTCTCATAAAGCAGGAGAGTATCCGCTCTTCGATATCGTGGCAGCAGAAATACTGAAAAGAGGTAATATAAGCCTTATAGTCCTCAACGGAAAAGACCCAGAAAACATCAAAAAAGCGATAGAAGGAGAACGCATAGGAACCCTCATAAAACCCACAAAAACTCCTAAAACTTAAAAACTCTACATTAAAACCATCTTAAAACCATCAATCCTATAATTTTTACATCTCTAAATTTTCCAAAAAAAGTCATCATAAAACAAGAAATAAAAGCTATAAAAACCACGGGAAAGGTTAATTTTGTTGTTAAACTTGTTCTTTTTGTAAGCTTTGTCCTTCTATAGTGCTTAGTTCTTCGGAATCGATTTCCATCGTGGGTGGGAGCACTATTTTAACTCTCTTCGATAGTGCTTGGCCTTCTTCTAATGGGTATAGTATCTTTTGAACCGCAATCGGCGTTATAAGGGTAGTAATTAAGGCTACTAAAACGATTGTAGAGTATATTGTGGAGGAGATAAAACCAAGCTCTCGACCTGCCTCTGCTGCTGCTAATGCCACGGTTAGATTTGCGCCCATGGAAAAGCAAATAATTTTTCCTTCGGAGGATTCTATGTTTTTTCTAAACATTGCTATGGTATAGATTCCGATATATTTAGTTATAAGAGCAAGAGCGACTAAAATTAAGGCGAAAGCTATGGCGGTATAGTTGTTAAGTAGTTTTGGGAGGTTAAAGCGTATTCCAACCGTGAAGAAGAATATCGGGATTAAAAAGCCGAAGCCGAGCCCGCTCAGTTTGCTTTCTAATTCTTCTTCCATATGTACGCTTTGAGCTAATATTAAGCCGGCGAAGAAAGCGCCAAGTATGGCGTGGATCCCGATAGCTGCTGCAAGGATCATAAAAACCGCGAGAAGTGCTAAACTGACCCTCATCTCGACTTCGAGTATATTGGATGCTTTAGCGTGGGAGAGCCACCAATCACTTAGTCTTTCTGCGACGGATATTGAAACTATAATGAGTGTAAGGGTTGCTGAAAGAAGAAGGGTTAATTGTAGGAGGGAAAAAGTGCCTTCACCATAGGCAAGGATTACGCTTAGCACGGAAATTGATAAAATTTCGGCGATAATAGCGCCGCTTATTATAGTTCTTCCAATTTTTTGACCGGATAATTTTAGCTCTTTTAAGAGTGGTAGAACGATTCCGATACTTGTAGCTGAAAGCACGACCCCTATCAAGAGGGCAGAGATATTGTCAAGACCGTAAATTTTTCCTGCCGCATATCCAGCGATAAATGCGCCGGAAAAGCTTGTAGCTCCGATTAGGATTGCTTGAGAAGTTTCGTCTTTTAACTCTTCTAAGTTGCACTCTAATCCTGCTAAAAATAGTAGGAAAATAAGGCCTAAAACCCCTAGAAAATCTAGCCATTCCTCCAGCTTTACAATTCCTAATACATAAGGACCGACCAATAGACCGACGCCAACTTCTGCAA
>JAEOSI010000064.1 GCA_016840425.1 Candidatus Wukongarchaeum yapensis | reverse complement strand
TAGTGATTTTATGTTCAATTATTTTTTTGATTTTATATTTAACACTAATTTTTGGCCCTATAATGCTGTTAATTTTATTACTAATTTCAGGCCTAATCATGGCTTTATGCGGAGACTTTCTTGAATCTAGGCAAAAAACGGAAAAAAAAGTAGGAATTTGCATTCTTTGTGGTCAAAAATTAAGCATCAATAAAAAGCTTTGTTCAGATTGTTTAAAAAATTATGATGTCATTAAATTGAATCAATTACAACTGCGGTTTATTTCATAATTATTTTAACTGATGTTATTTTTAGTAGTATTTATTAGCTCTTTCTTGATTTTTATAGATGCTAAGAAGAAGATTTTTAAGATTCAAAATCTGATCCTTTTAGGGGAGTAGTAATGTCTGAGGAACTAATAAAAAAAATGTCCAGGTTAATGACTCTGTCTGCATTTTTGTTTATAGTTATTTTAATGATTTTTTATTTAGTTCTGTTTATTAGTCCCTTCTTGATTTTCTACGGAGTTTTAATTTTTGGTCCGATTCTTGTTTTAATTGGGAAGTTTCTTGAAAAAAGTAGAATAGGGGCAAAAAGGATGATATATTGTACTAATTGTGGTTTCAAATTGTCTAGGGATGTAAATTTCTGTCCAAATTGTTTCAGAGAGAACAATTTAGTTATTTTGCGTCAATTGTGGTCGAGAAATCTCTGAATTTAGAGCTATAATCGTAGCTACGATTTCCCCTTTACCCGTAGGTGTTCTCAAACAGATCTTCTTTTTTCTCTACGATTACTCTGATTAGGAATGTTTGGGGTATTTCTGTGGAGATAATTTTCAGGAGGAGGGTTAGGTGGGTGGAGAAAACTTTTGATATGGAGAAAAAAAGCTTTTTAGAAGGTTTCAAGTTAACATCTCCAAAGGATCTAGTGACGTGGGCTTTGAAGTTATGGGAGTAGGGTTGCCTCAGCACTAAGTCCTTAACAAGGTTTTCTTCCCAACTTGTAGCAAATATCAGAGCGTTCATTTGGGGGGATATTTTACTGGTTTTTATTTTCGGAATGATTGCAAGTGCTTTTCGTTCTAAAAGATCCTTTAAGGAGGATAACTCGATTTGTTGGGGATCTTTATGGATAAGGAAGGATAATATCGCTTCTCTTTCTTCTTGGGAAAGGTTTTCTGGGAATGTTCCATCCTCTACCGGTATTGTTATGGGAGAAGCTGGTACTTTGGGAAGATGAGGGGAATCAGGGGGGGAAAAGCTGTTTTGAGAGGGGTATTTTTGTTGTTTTTTTGTTTCATTCTCTTCTTCTACTTTTTCATAGGATAGAAACTGTTTTAGGAAGTTTGTGCGGAAGTGGGTAAGAAAAAGGGATAATAATATCTCCGCTTCAGATGTTTCTTTTTCGCCTTTTATTTTGGGTTTTGTGATGTCGTAAAATTCTTGTGATACGGTTATGTTCTCTTCTTCAATTTCGAGGACGGTTCCTCCGTCTACTAGATTCCAGGAGTATATCTGGGCAAGGAGGGGTTCAGGGTTTACATGAATAAAGTGCGGAATTAAAAAGACCGAGAGAATTCGTGTGCCTGGAAAAGATGAGTGTAGGAAAAATTGCGACTTTAGTTCATAAAGAGCAGGTGATTTTAGATTAAGGTTAAAGAAGTTTCCGAAAATCTCTTCTATGAGGAAGTTTTCAGCCTTTGAAAGGAGGTCTCTACGGTTAAACCCGCGAGAAAACATGAGTAAAACTTTTCGGTAAGGCGTGGTGATATAGGGAGGATAAACCGCTCTTACTTTCTTTAAGAAATATCTTACTGCACGCATGCTAAATGTTGTTTTGGAAGCTCGGATTTTTGTCATTTTTTCCCTTAGTTTTTTCATAACTTCCTTCCCTGAGATCCTTGGATTTTTAAGGTATATTTTGAGGATCTCTTCCTTTATTCTCTTTGGCATACGTTTCTTTTTTCTCTCAAAAGGCATTTTAGCCATTTTAAGCTACCTTTTTATCGCTATTTTTAAGGGGATAAGAAAAATGTTTGCAAAGTTTTCATCGGGGAAGGAGAATAAACATGACAAAAGAAAATAGTAAAAGGTGAACATTTTTCACAAAAAAAATAGTTGTTTAAATATTTAAAGGTTTTAAAGGATAAGATAATATTTTTAACGCCTTTAAAGACTAATTTAGGACTAAATAAACCTTATAAATGAAAAATATTGGTTTTTAAGGCTAAAATTTTAGAAATATCTTTTAAAAAGCGTTCTTTTAAAAAGGAGGGAACGTATATATACATCCCGTTTTGCTCTTGCAATTAAAAGAGGTATAAAGCCATATTTTACCCAAATTAAGGAGATTATGAAAAATGTACTCCGTACAAGTATCACAAAATAAGCAAAGAAGAAGGAGTACAATCGTTTTACAACAAAGACTAAATCAAAGAAAAACGGGATATTGGAAAGGAGTATACAAGACACTTAGGATAAACCCCCAAGTAAACCTTAAACTTAAAGATTTAGAAACTCAATGCCTTGCCTTTAAAAATATAGAATTTTCGGGCAGTATGATAAGCAAGTTTAGCCCGTGGAAAGGAAAAAATGTTCAAAAAGAAGCAAAATTTAAAAAACTAGGTCGTTTACACAACCTGATTTCGAAAGATGACCAAATAAGATCAGAAACAACACCTTCACAACTAAACAAATCTTTCATAAAGATCGCTCGGAAAATGACGATGTTTTTTCCAAAAGGCATTGTAGAGCGGTCTCTCTATGAGTGTTTGCAAAGCGAAAGAAATGGGGAAAACCTTGTAAGGCATAAACATCCACAAACTGTTGAAATATTTCTTGCGAAAATAGAAGAAAACTTGTCGCGGATAAAAAGAAGTTTAAGAGTTCATGATGAAAAATGGTGGACAGAGCTTTCAGAATATTTCGGATGCCTCCTTAGTTACAAAGTAGTGATGAAGCATATGCGTAAAATCCCGCATATTTCCAGAGAAATGAAATTTTACGCTACATGTAAACGGTTTAACGCGGTTTTCAACGGATTTAAACGCAAGTATGATGTAAAAGGAGATACTTTGATTGTTGCGGAAAAACTGAAAGAGATATTCTTAAAAAATTATGGAAAGCTCGGGTTTATTTGCAGGAACGGAAGTGTAGAGGGAAAGGTTAGGGGCTTGTTTGCCCTTGCGACAAAAATTACTAAGGAAAAACGTGTATACATTAAACGGTTTGTTTCCACGCCTGCTCAAGCTATAGCTTTGAAAAAAAGCGTTAAAAGGCTTCAAAAATCGTTAAGCAAGATCGGTGTGGAACAGGAACTACTTTCAAAAAAGAAAACGTTGAAAAAACGGGAAAAGGACTATAATCAAGAGGGAAAAGAAAAATTAAAGCAAAAGTTGAAAAAATCCCTCATTAAAGAGGCGTGGAGAACAGGAATTCTTTTGAAAAAAACCGATCTCGTAAACAAGGGCCTCTACACAATATATGAATTAATAGAGAAAATAGAAGGAAAAAAACAGGTAAGAGACGTGCATAAAAAAGTTTTAACAATACTTGCTCTAACTCTAAAAGAAGCAGGTATCAGATACGATACAATTTCAACCTTAATAAAATTAGAAAAGAAAACCCTATACCAACGCATATTTTACCTTAAAAAACAGTTATGCCGTCCAATTAGGGCTAAAAATAGACATTTTTGTGATATCTGTAAAAACGTGATAGAAATAGGGGAAACATGCTGTTACAATCATGAAAACACGCGGGTTCATATTTGGTGTATGAAAAAAGAAAACCCAACAAATATAAAAGAAGAAACGTGTATAATAAATCCTATAAAAAGCGTAATAAAAAACTAAAAATTAAGGAGGATAACGAGTTATTTAACAGTTTTTCCTCCAAAATTTAGAAGTTTGGGTAAAAAAAATGATGAAAGGGGAAAAAGTATATCATAGTGAAATTGTTCAAAAGATAAGCGAACGCTTCTTTTTAATAAAAAAGAACCTCTCCCTTTCAAAGACTAATCAATCATTTTTAGAGGAAGAGTTTTTTCGTAAAACTATTGTCCTTAAAATTTTAGAAGAGGAGAATGAACCTTATTATGAGCTTATCAACAATCTGGAAATAAAAGGGGAAAAGATAGAGGTAAAAATTCCTTACTGGGCTTTTTACGTCGAAGGGAATGTTAGTGTTCTTTCATGTTTCTTAACAGCGGTTACTTACCTTACCACTCTTCACATTTTGGGGCTTTTTAACGTTGTTTCTAACCGTAAGAATGGTTCTGTTTTCAATACTTTAGCTTGGTTTTTTGGAGCTGAGCTTGAAAAAGATGTAGATATTCGCGAAAAATGGTTAAAAATTCATGGAGAAGTGGGCAAATATGATCCTGTAATTAGTGAGCTTAAGTTTTACTGTGAAAGGGAGGGAATAGAGTTTTTTAGAAAAATAGGGGCGATCAATAATAAAATCTTAAGTTTCAAAGACATTATTCGTGAGATGGGGGAGGATGAATATTTAGATGCCCTTTTTCTTTATCAGGAAAAAGTTGTCCAAACAAAAAAACTTAGCAAATCTGCGCGTTTACTCTTCAAACTTATAATAGAGACTGGTGACATATCAGTAAAAGAGTTTGCAAGAGCCTTAAAAGTAAGTAAAGCACGGGCATCTGAGATTTTACAAGAGCTTGAGAGTAAGCTTTGGATAAGACACACCGCTATGAAATCCGCAGGAGATTTTGGTCTTAGCGTAGCGAACGTTCTTATAGAACCATTAGCAGACCAAAAGACATCTAAAGACGCTTTTATATCAATATCAAAGTTTCTTCAAGATATGCCGTTCACTTATTCTATATTTTTGATATGGGGCGGCACAGAAACAAAAAAAAGATCCTCCTTCACATTACTTGCTTCAATCCTATTTCCAACAACTATGACTCAAAACTATCTAAAATATCTAAAAGACAACATTGAAAGGACAGGTATTGGAACGCTGAAATTCTTCAAAATTGCAAAAGAATACGCAGAATATATCGATTTCAACCGAGTTTTTGACGAAAAAGCAACCTTAAAGAAAGAGATTAGAGAAACCGATCAAAAAATAGAAGATGAGAAAGTTGAGATGTTTCAACATACGGTGAGACCAAAACACGTGAAACTTCCAAG
Source organism: Candidatus Wukongarchaeum yapensis (assembly GCA_016840425.1). Classification (GTDB taxonomy): domain Archaea; phylum Asgardarchaeota; class Wukongarchaeia; order Wukongarchaeales; family Wukongarchaeaceae; genus Wukongarchaeum; species Wukongarchaeum yapensis. The sequence continues at coordinate 4,932 of JAEOSI010000064.1, read as the reverse complement.
GGAAATAAAAAAAGAAATCTTGCTTTTAAATGAGCTTCTTGCTAACTATCCTGTGCGAAAAATCACGCTTAAAAAGATCATGGAAACACTGGACGTTTCACGCCCTCAAGCAGAAAAGTACCTAGAATGGATAAAAAAAGCTCAAAGCGATAAAGAAGCACGGATATACAAGTTTATTAGAATGTGGCACCATCCTTTTCAAGCCCGTTACTTCGTATTTTTAAAAGGAATAGAAGATGCAAACAAAGACGATATAAAGAGAATTCTTGAACCAAATATCCATGCATACATGAGTATTTTCATCGATAATTCAGCCCTACTTTTAATACATGAAAAGGATGACGGTATAGGAAGGGTAGATGAATACATTGAAAACTTAACTGAAAAATTTGAAAAAATAAAAATCGAAGGCATTTTTAAAGACATATTCGTAATCTACATAAACAAAAAAATCATGCAAGAAATCGCCAAAACTTACGACGGAAAAACATACCAAGTAAAATTAAAAAATGATGCAATAAAAAACCACGAAACATCATTCTTGATTTAATAAAAAGCCCCAAAATTTTTAAAAAAATAAACACGACACATTAAAAACTATTTCATAAAAAGGTTCCTAGCTCGTTTTTTAGATGATCTGGAGCTTATAATTAGGCCTTTAAAGGGTTTTTGTAAGATAGGAGATGTATGAAGAGGGATAATCATTCTCTCTCCAATCCACGAGTTTTGATGGCCAAGGATTTCTAAAAGGTTTTTAAACAAATTGTTAACGTTTTCTCCTGTTTTTGCACTAACCTCTATGTAAGGAAATCTTTGCCCGATCTTCTTTTTGAAAGCTTCAACATCTTTCTGAAACACTGTTTTTCTATCTTTAAGATCAATCTTTTCTTCTTTTTTCGATGTTCTTTAGCTCGAGCCGCTAAGCCATGGCCTCCTAGTGCAGTAAAAATGATATAAAACACACCAAAGGGAGTAAGGAGATTAAGGCTCAAAAGAGGGTCTTATAACGCAATTCCGATGCCGATTAGGATGAAGAAGATCCCTGTTATAATTATTTTATTTATCTGAGCTAACACTCTCTGCTCAATATCACTGTCCACAAGGCGTTGGCTTCCAGCAGCGTAAGGCCAAATTGCATAAAGTAGAAGTAAAGATATGACACAGTTGGTTTCATAGAGGATAACCGCTACTTTTTCCTCGTGGTATTCCCCCACTAGAGATGTGGTAAAGGGTATGAGCGCGACAGTCATCAAAAAGGCGAGTTTTATCCAGAGTAGCACACCATCAGAGCGTCTGATGTAATGGAATTGATAATGATGTATGACCCGGAAGATGCCCAAAACCACGAAGCTCAGAATATAGGCATGGAATTTGGGGAACATTTCGAGCAGTTCTTGCGACAGTTTCTCAGTCTCTGATTTTTTAACTCTGGTATCGTAAGATTCAGTATCAACAATGTCATAACGATGGCGAACACGCCTTCGTTGAGGGTTTCAATGCGTTTTGGGCTCAGATCAAAGCCGATATATCTTTTGGACATTATACTTACCTACCATTTTTCTGAAATAAATGCTTATCAAAACACATAAAAATTAAAAGTTATGGAAAAGATGAAATATTTTTATTCCGTTCCTCTTTTTTATAGCGTAGTGTTTTTAACTTAATAATCTCTAACTTTTTAGAGATATTTACTCGATTATTTTTTGATTTGAGGAAGTGATTTTAATATGAAGCGCGAATTGTTGAACATACTTGTTTGTCCTATGTGCAAATCTTCTCCTTTGGAGCTTCATGTTTTTAAAGAATTTGAAGAGGTTGAGGAGGGAATAATGACCTGCAAGTGTGATAGGTGGTATCCCATAATAGATACGATTCCTCACATGTTGCCTGATGATTTACGGAAAGAAAAAGAGGACATAACTTTTCTGGAAAAGTGGAAAGAAAAGATCCCTAAAAAAGTTTTAGAAGGAGGGAAACCTCTCAATCTTTCAACTCAAAAAACAAAAACTTAATATTTTAATTGGATGCTGCCTGTTTACCGAGACTCTGGATTCTAATAAATTAACGTTTGATAAATTTGGAACATAGAATAGAAGCGATTAGGATGTTTAAAAGAACTATAGAAGCACAGGTTAGGTAAATATATGTGATGCTTAATTGTAGGTAGATTGGGGCTAGGAGAATGGGGGAGGCTGCGTATCCTCCGAAGCGAAAACTGTTGTAAAGTGAAGAGACAGTAGCTCTTTTTTCTGGGATAAGTTCTACAGCCAGAGTGTTTAAAGCAGGCCATGCTGTGCCTGTTCCGCAACCTAATAGGAAAAAAAGGATTACTAAACGCGTAAAAGAGTCAGCAAAACGTAGTAATATGAAAGCTATAATCATTATTGTGAACCCGTTTAAAATCACTTTTAGTCTCCCTATTATGTCTACTAGTTTACCTGCTGGGATGGCAACTATTGCTGGTGCAATGCCGGCTGAGAAAAGAATAACGCCTATTTTATCCGCTTTCATGGAAAGTTCTTCGCCTACGTAATCTGATGTAAAAGTTAAGGCGGCGATATAGCTAAAAAACATGAGGAAGGCACAAATCCCTAAAAGGCGGACTGAGGTTTCACTTAGAGCTTCTTTTATGAGTTTGAAGATCTTATTGATATCAAATTTTGATTCGTTGATTTTTCTCGTATCTTCAAAGGTGGTTAAGAAAAGGATTCCGATGATTAGAGATAGTAAGAATATGAGTAAAAAAATCCATCGCCAACCAATAGTAACTGCGAAAAAGCCTGCGATTAATGGCCCTGTAGCGACTCCTAGGGCCGAAGCGCTTCCCAAGAACCCCATGGCTTCCCCCCTACGCTCAAAGGGAGCTGTGTCTCCAATTATTGCCATGATTGCAGGAAAAATGAACGCACTTCCAAAACCCTGTAAAATACGCGCACCAAGAAAAATAGTCATGTTTGGGGAAATAGCACATATCAAGGAGCCTATAGCGTAGACATAAAACCCAGCAGCAACCACTTTTTGCCTCTCAAAAAGGTCAGCTACTGACCCAGAGAAGACCTGCATTAAAGCGTAAGGAATCATAAAAAGGGTTACGGAGAGAAATACTATAAATGAAGATACACCAAAGTCATTTTTTAACGGTTCAAAAAGCGCGATGACAGCGTTACCCGCAAAGGGTCCGAGAAAAGCGCCAATTAATAGCACAAATTTTACTTGCATAAAACCACGACCTAGATAAAATATCGCTGTTTAGCCGTCCAATCAACTTGATGCACAAAACAATTTTTTCAGGTTTTCTAAAACCTTTCGATTTTATGGAGGAGATTTTAGTCTATGTTTAGTCTATGCAAATTTTTTTGAATTTTTGTGCATCTTCTCCCATGTTTATGTTGTTGAAAAACACGTAAACTTCGTGTCCTGCTTCTTCTAATGTTTTTGTTTTTTTTAATAGTTGTTTTAGATCTTTTTCGGTGTATTTGTAGCGATAGTTTATTTCTTGTTTTCCTAGACCGTGGAGTCTTATGTAGGCGATTTTGTGCTCTGAAAGCGGGTTTCTTTTAAGTAGGTCGACAACGTGGATTAGGTCGAAGTTTTTGCAGAGTTCTTTTATTGTTTTTTGGTTTTGGTTCCAATCGCCCCTTGGCTCCCATGCTAAAATTAGGTTTCCTCGGTCTATGTTTTTGAGGAAATTTTGAATGTTTTTCAGGTTTTCTTCACTAAATTTGAAGCTTGGGGGTGTTTGTATCACGCAGATTTTTGCTTGGAGTATGCTACAGATTTCTTTGGCTTTTTTGAAGGCTTCGAAGTTTTCTTTTGTTGGTTTTAAGTATCCGTAGTTTTTGAGATTTTTCAAGGGGAGTTTTGGGCTTTTTCCCATTCTTCGCCATGTAGGGCTTTCTTTTGGGTGGGTTATTACTTGCCATGCTTTTACCGTGAATTCGAACTTTTTAGGAACTTCTTCTGACCATTTTTTTACAGTTTGCAGTCGAGGTAAGCGGTAAAAAGTAGATTGAAGCTCTATCAGGTCAAAAGTTTTAAAATAGACCTTCTTTCCCCCTTTTAAGGCCAAACCACAACAACCTACACGCACCATGAAAAAGGATAAGTTTAATCAATTATTTTACCTTTTTTCCTTCCATCCTTATACATCTCGACGATATACTGGCAGGTTATTCCGTCCACAAACCATCTGTTCTCGCAGTCGCAAACCCTAACGCTTAATGGGTCTAAAGCGCACCCTGATCTATATTTGGATGAGTAAAAACTGCACTCTCTTCTCCTCGAAGTGTAGTTTGAGAAAAGTGCCATAATGCCATGCTCTTTTTCTATTATTATATACTTAATGAACACTGTCATTTCTTATAATGTTTAAGCAGTATAGGGAAGCTTTAGGATCATTAATGTTCCATGGTAGATGATTTTAAAGATTTTACTTTTCTGATTTGTAGGTAAAACCTCTCATTGGAGCTGAGAGGGGGAACTTTATGAAGAGGGCGATAACTCCTTCTCTCCAGAAGCTTGAAACCATTGCTTGAAGTCTTCTTTCTGATTGTTGGCTCCAAGAGTGGGGTAAAACTATTACCTCTTTTTGGGTGCCGAAGCTCATCACAAGATCTAAAGCGTCTATGATTCGTCCAGCAAAATTTTTATCACTACAAATTATGACTAAAACTTCGTGACCTTCTTCTTGCATTCCCGGAAGCTGGTTCCATTTACCGCCTGTCATCTTGCCACGAATAATGTATTCGGTTTTTAAACATCTTTCAGCGGTGTTTATGATATCATTTGAGCTTTTTATTTCTTCTGAAAGTGTTGAGAAACATTCTTCTAACCTTTTAAAACCCCAAAGCGGTTCTAGTTTTTCAGCTAGTTCTAAGGGCGGATTTTTCGGGTCAAACTCCAAAACACTAGGTAACTTACTTGGGAACAAAA
>JAEOSI010000255.1 GCA_016840425.1 Candidatus Wukongarchaeum yapensis | reverse complement strand
TCTGGGGCAAAAATAGAGGTTTTAACCTCGCCAGAAGACGCTGTTAGGGAAGCAGACGTTATTTACACTGATGTCTTTGTGAGTATGGGTTTTGAAAAGGAAAGAGAAGAGCGTATAAAACTGTTTCTTCCAAAGTACCAAGTTAATGAAGAGTTAGCAGCGTTTGCAAAGAAAGAGTACATATTTATGCATGATCTTCCAGCCCATCGCGAAGAGGAAGTTACTTCAGAGATAATTGATGACCCTAAACATTCGGTTGTATGGGATCAAGCAGAAAATAGGCTACATGCTCAAAAAGCGATCCTTGCCCTAATCCTACAATAAAAACAAAAATTTAGGGATTTTTATTTCCCTTTATTCTTTAGAAATGTTTTCTTATCTCTTCGGCAAGTTTTTCAAGTTCTGACCTTTCAGGTTTTTGGGCATGGTGGTAGAACTCGCTTAAAACTTTATTTATGGGATCATCAACCCATTTTGGAATGATGTGGGTGTGAGAATGAAATACTGCTTGCATTGCTGCTTTCTCATTTGCTTGTAGTATAAGTATTCCTTCTGCATTCACCGCTTTTTTAACTGCAAGAGCGACTTTTTTAACTGCTTTATACAGGTCACCTACCTCTTCTTCCGGGAGGTCAAGCAGGTTCCTATAATGCGTCTTAGGAATCACTAAAGCATGTCCTCGAGCAATAGGCGCTATATCAAGGAAAGCAAAGGTTTTTTCATCTTCATAGATATGTGAACTCGGAATTTTTCCAGCAACAATACCACAAAAAACACAATCTTCAGCCATTAATTATCTCTCCTAAAGCTCTTAAATAATGAAAAAATTATGTTTAAGCTTTAATAATATTTTTTCAAAAATTTCCCACTTCTTCTTAAGGAAATTAATCTTCTAATCTTTTTAGATTTTTTGAGAAAGTTGAATTTCATATTCATCATAATTTTCCCTTATTAATTCATTAATTTGGAGGCTTTTTTTGGGTCGTTTGTTATGGAAGTTTTTGCTATTAGAGCTGCAAAGAATATTATGATTGCTGCTGTTAGGAACGGCAGTCTTGGATTTTGAATGTAGAAAAAGGCCCCGATTGGTCCTCCTATGATCAAGCCGAAGTACCATGCGGTTCCTGTTCCTGAGTGTATAAGGGCTAAGACCTCTCTTCTTCCCTTTCTTAAAGCATTAGTGGTGCTACTGTCTACAAACCAGATGATCCCAATGTAAACTATGACTATTCCAATGGTGAGGATAGATATATTCGTAGCTATTCCTTCAACTATTAAACCCACCGCCATAACGTTAAGTCCTAGGAAAATAAAGGGTTTGGTGCCATGAAGATCAAGCATTCGTGTTCCAACTAAAAAACCGAAAACTGCTGAGGCCCCTGATGCTATAGCTATTAATATACCAATCTCTTGGTATGTAACATTGATAACTTCAAAAGCGTAAAGGCTTAGGTAAGGCGTGGTCATTCCTGCAGCCATTCCCTCTAAAATAAAAAGGAGAAAAATTGGCCTGAGATTCTTTTCTCCAAGAACTTTAATCCTTTCTTTTATGGAAACTTTTTTCTTGCCGTTTTCTTCATCCCCCATACTTCCTTTTATTTCTTTATTGATAGTGTTTTCCGTTTCTATTCTTTCGATATCGGGCTTACAAGCTAGAAATGGGAAGATAAGACCTGCAGTTAAGAGGATGATTATGGATGGGAGAAAAATCATGCGAGGTTCGAAATTTTCAAAAACAAAGCCTGCGACTATGGATCCTACCATTAATCCTATGACGCCTGAAGCTGTCACCCTGGTTTGTAGTTTACCTAACCTGGTTTTGGAGATAAGGCCCATAAAGCTTCTAACCGAGATAAACTCTATGGTAACACCGAAATTAAAAAAGCATAGCAGGAGGGCTATGAGGACAATAGAGTTAGTAATCATTATTAAAATAATGACTAAAGCGTTGCTTAGAAGGGCGAATGTTACGACTTTTCTTTTTTGTATTTGATCTATTTTTAAGCCTGAAGGTATTCTGAAGATTGCGGTAGTAGCATACATAAGGACAACAATTGAGCCCATGAGTATTGCTGCCTCTGTATCACGATATCCAAATTCTGCAACGAAGTAGAGAGGTATAAATACGAAGATTAAGCTGCGAGAGAAGTTGATGGCAAAGTGGGCTCCCAAAAAAGGGAAAGCGGTTCTTGTCTCGCTGCTAATCGTTCCTAGCATCGCTGTTTCCACCAACTTAATTTAGTAATTTTAAATGGGATCATATTTTTTGAATAGGGAATATTATTGTTATAAAGTCTTTAGAGATAGTTTTAGGTGCTCATTAACTTTTCTCTTCTCTTTAATTTTGGAACGGTTTAAAAGTGAAAAAACATATTAAATATTGTTTTCAAGTGAAAATGCTTAGCTTATAGTCTAATAGTTTGTTTTTGTCATGTTTTCTTTTTGAACAGTGTTGTATGAAAGGGGTTGACTACTACGAGCATTCCAGTATCTAAAGCTTTTAGGAGTAAAGAGTTGGCTAAAAAGGTAGTTGGAAAGATTAACGAGATTATGCCAGAAGATGACTTGATCAAAGTTTGCCATGTTTGTGGAACTCATGAGTACGTTATTTCTAG
>JAEOSI010000063.1 GCA_016840425.1 Candidatus Wukongarchaeum yapensis | reverse complement strand
CGTAACCCTTTTATGACTTGGTTCATAAGTGCCGATTTTTCTTGCAATATCTTCAATCTCCCTCTTATCGAGGCCTATAAGAGGTCTTAAAATGGGTAAAGTTGTTGCTTGATTTATTACTAAGAGGTTTTCTAAAGTTTGGCTTGCCACTTGACCTATACTTTCCCCTGTAACTATTCCTCTAGCACCTGTTTTCAAACATACTTTTTCTGCCACTTTGTACATTAGGCGTTTGCAAAGAATGCATGTAAACCATCTGGGCGCGTTTTTTATGAAATTTTCAAGGTTCTCACCATGTTTTACAACATAGAGTCTAAGTTTTGGATCGTATTGTTTGAGCACTTTTGCAGTTTCTAAAGCTCTTTTAAAGGTGCTTTCATCAGTAAAAGGGCTGTTATCAACGTATAAAAGATTACAAAAACACCCTCTCTTCATCATCAAAAACGCGGCAACAGGACTATCAATACCACCGCTAAAAAGGGACACAAGCCTTCCCTCACTACCCAAGGGCAAACCCCCCAAACCATCAACTTTTTCCGTAAAAACATAAGCATCATCATCCCTAACCTCTATAAAAACCTCAAAATCAGGATTTCCAAGGTCTACCCTAGCGTCAGGAACAGCATTCAAAATTCTTTCCCCCACAACGTTAGCCAAATCCATGCTGGAAAAATCATGTTTCCCAAGACGCTTAACAACCCTCACAGCAAAACTTTTCCCCGAAAAATCGTGGATTTTCGCCACTTTAACACAAAAATCAGCAATCACCCCTAAATTCGCCCTAATTCTAGCAGCAGGAGAAACAGAAACTATGCCAAAAATCTTAGAAAGCCTACTAGAAACATCTGCTATAGACCCAGTATCTACGAAAAATCTCCCCCTCTCCTCCCTTATTTGAAAATCCAAGCCTTCCAAAACCTGAAAAATATTTCTCCTCAAAATATCGAGAAATTTCTGCCTAATACGCTCACTTTTAAGCGTTAACTCCCCAAACCGCACAATCACACAATCAAACAAAAACCCTTCACCACTAAAAAAAGTAAAAAGCAAATGAACTAAAAATATATGACTTCAAAAACTTAAAAAACAATCACAACAAAAGAGCCAAGTTCATGTTAAACTTATTTTTTGATTTATTTATTCTATTTAATTTAAGCCAAAAACATCTGAAAACATAAAAGGGGCGTGTTGAGATGCGGAAAGAGTTTGAATTTAAAGGAAAAAAACTGGTTGTAGACAATGTTCATACTCAAAAAGAGTTCTTTAAATTTATGGATTCATTACAATTGAGGGAGCCTTTCATAGTGAAGCCTAATTGGATATGCGGGGACTATGGTCACTTCACGGACCCGAAAATCTTAGAATGGGTTTTGAGGTTTCTTCATAAGCAAGGAAAGGTTGTCCTTGTTGAGTCTTATTCTGCGAGAAATATGCTGGCTCTGCTCGACCTTATTAAGCCTCCCTGTCCAAGGTTTTCTGAAGAGCAATTAGACTTCGTAAGAAAAACTGAAGAAGACTTCTTAAAGGAAACTGGAACTAAGAACGTGATTAGCGAACTTGGAATAGAGTATCTTAACATTACCGAAGAGGTTTTGGCCGAAAGAACTGTAGACAAGGAGATCGTGAAAGAACTTGTAGAAAAGAAATTTTCGCCGGTATTGAGAGACGAGTTATATGGTTTTTTACCCGAGAAATTATACGAATTGAGAACAGGCACTTTCATTAACTTAGCTAAGTTCAAAGTATTTTTCTCTATGTGTACAAAAAACATGTTTGGTTTGATACCTGAACATGTAGGATATAATTCTAGAGATACATACCATGGCGAAGCAGACAAAGACTTGAGTCAAAACATTGCAGACATTAACAAGATTTATCGATCGATTTTCAACGTTGTTGGCATAGTAGAAGGCATAAACTCTCTCAGCTATATCGTAGAAGGGAAAACAGGAAAATACAAAACGCCCTTCGGATACACATATGATGTACTAGAAAACAAAGGATTGATCTATTATTGTGACGACCCTCTATGGCTGGATGCCTTTGTGCACCAGCAGTGTGAAAAAGACCCTATGAAAACAGAACACCTGCAACTGGCATCTACGATTTTTGAGAAATGGCCCTCAGAGCTGATTGAAGAAGCAAAAAAGATAGAAAACCCCCTAATAGAAAGATAAAGAGATATAAAATAAAAGTAGTGTGAGTCAACATATCTATGGTTTCTTGAAAAGATATATGGCCCAACCTAGTGTCTCTCTACCCCAGCTAAGATAGTTTTCCTTTTCTCGTCTTTTTCCCTCTAATAGTTCTGGAATATCCTCATCATCAGGATTAGCCATCACGTAATCGTCTACTGCCCACCATTGGAGCGTCTCATAATGATCCCAATCATCATGGTTGCTTACCATGGTGTAAAGACACGTTAATCCTTCTTCTTCCCCTACTTTTACATTATCTTGGTGACTGCCAATCTCTTCTCTCTTTAATCCTTCAGCCTTCAAATACTCTTCACTTGTCTCTTTCAACCAAAAAGGTTGTCCTACTGCTATTAATCCACCGGGTTTCGTCATCTTTTTTAGAGCCTGTATTGTTCCACGGTAGCCACCATATATCCAACTTGCTCCTATGCACATGGTTAAATCGAAGGACTCAAGGGATTCGGGTTTATAATCTGCACCGTCCATTTCTAAGATCTTAATATCAGATCTAGGTATAAGTTTTTGATATTTCTCTAAAAACTCCTTAACAGTATAAGGAGATAAATCAACGCCCACGCCTGATATATCATATAGTTCTGCTAGCCTTATCAGGAATTCACCTTTCCCACAACCTATGTCTAGGACGCGTGCTCCTCGTTTTAGCCTTAGAAGACTGCAAAACTTTTCAAACTTCTCCTTGTTAAACGGATTACATAAAAAATGTCTTTTAAGACAAATATAATAATATTTCCACATATCCATGAAACCTTCACCTAATTAATCTAATTAATAAATAATACCTAAGTCTGCTAAACGGTAGTTATGCATAAATATCAAACTTACCTTTTATATCCCAAACTAAGAAACATGAGAGGAAAAAAATATGAACAATCCTGATCCAGAAAAAATTTCTCAGAATAAAAAACAAGAAAAAAAGCCACCGATTACCATTGAAGGAGAGTTCCAAACTGTTGAACAGACGGGAAAAGAAACTCCAGAAAAGATGAAAAAAGCATACTCTGCAGCATCAAAACTCCTCTTCGCAAAAATGAAAAAAGAAGCCCCAGAAGATTATGAAATTTTACGCAACGTCAACGAATCAGACATAATAATCGTAAGAGGAAGCTACGATCACGCAGAAACAGTATTCGCTCCAACTGAAATCCCTTTCACGGTGATAGACCCAATAGATGTCGAAGACCTCCAAATTAGATCAGACCAGATCCTTTTCATAAACTGTCCGGGAAGCGAAATTATGCCAGAAGGCGTGGAACTTATCCGTAAATTCGTTAAAAATGGTGGATATTTGATCACTACAGACTGGGCGCTCAAGTTCATCATAGAAAAAGCATTTCCAGGCATCGCCAAATACACGGGAAAGCCGACGCCAGATGACGTTGTTCGAATCGAAATACTTGATCCAGACAATATTTTCGTTCAAGGATTACTAACTGAAAAATCTGAGCCAGTTTGGTGGCTTGAAGGTCAAAGTTATCCCATTCAAATCCTTGACAAAAATAAGGTTAAAGTACTAATAACAAGCAAAGAACTTGAAAAAAAATACGGAGAAGCCCCCATAGCAATAACTTTCCCTTACGGCTATGGCAGAGTTTTCCACATGATTTCACATTTCTATCTACAACGAACAGAAACAAGGTCAGAAAGACAAAAGTTAAGTTCTCTAGAATATGCTGCCGAACAAGGTTTAATGAAAGAAGAAGTAGAACCGGTTTCAGAACTACAGGATCTAACTGTAGGCGAAGTTGAAAGCGCTTTTACCTCAACGAAATTCATGCAAAACATCATACTAGATAAAAAAAAGCAAGAAATAACAAAGAAAGAGGAAGAAAAAGAAGAGAAACCTTAAAGTAATGTGCCAGTCAACAGCCAAGGACCCCTTTTCAGTGTCTCATATTTTAATTAGTTGTTTCTTGTTGCGAAAGTATAGCCCTAATCCTTAACGATGGTTAATCCTTCAAACTTTTACTGTTTAACTGTTTCACGGTTTTTTTATTTGAAACTAAATTCCCTAGATTATAAGGTGCTAGTATCGCCTGAAAAATTTTAGCACGTAAAAATACGAGCATTTAACGGGTGCTTTAGGAAAGGTTTTTTGATCCAGAATAGGTGAATAAGAGAACAGCTAAACTAATATTAGAGCCAGGCTTAATAGGGGTTAAAAAAGGCTCCCATAAAAAAACGAAGACATTAGCATGTTTAGAGGCAAGAAATGGGATAAATAGTAGATACAGGCTTAAAATTTGGGGGGCTATTAGGTGGATAGTTGTATCAATTTTTATCGTTTACGATATGTTACTTTGCGGTGGCGTATATGATAGATTATTACAACTTTTGCTTTGATATCCGCTTGATATATTATCCTATAATCCCCTACGCGAATCCTGTAAGTTTGCTTTGAACCCCTAAGTTTACGGGATTGTGGTGGGAAGGGATCATCTTCAAGGGATTCAACCGCTTTAATTATTCTTGGAATTTGTTGGAGGTCTATGTTTCGTAGGTCTCTTTCCGCTGATTTTTTCCATAAAACCTTATAAGAGCCCATCTTTTTTCAGCTTTTTCTTAACTTCTTCAAAAGTTGTTGTGGGCTCATCCCGACGCTCAGCAACAATAGAAAGATCGTGAAGATCCTCTAAAAGTTCCTCATACTCCTCAATTGAAAGAATTACACCCATCCTCCTCCCCTTTTTATCCACTATATACTGCCCTTGAAAATCCTCCAACATATAACACCAACCATTTTTAAAGAATAAAAAATCACCCTTTACTACTTCTCTTACAAATATCCTTACTTAGTTTGCCGGTAATATTTCTATTTTACGTTTACGTTTATAACATCAAAGACAATAAACCGTCACCAGTAGCTCTTTAACGATATGTATAAAAACAGAAGCGAAACCGCTTTTTTTAACTTTTCTTTTGTTCTTACAATATAATAGCACCCATAATCCTCAACAATAGCTAATCCTTCAAACTTTTATAGTTAAACAGTCACACGATTTTTTTACTGGAAACTAAATTCGCTTAATTAGACTAGAAATACATATCATACAAGCTTGAAAAGAAAGCAGGGGAGATATAAGCGATTCAAAAAGTTGAATCTCTCTTAGATATAAACATAAGAGAGGTTTTAGAGCTGGTGGAAAAAAGTATGGATTAAAACTTTCCAGAAAAGTGATTATGGCCGATTACGGGGAGGATGTAGGAGACCTGTACATAAAGTTTAAACATGCAGAACATACAGAAGGCGAACCAACAGACGATGGACAAGTAATCCTCCACCATGATAAAAAAGGAGACATAGCCGCGATAGAAATATTAGACATAACAACTATTTGAAAAATGTCATGAAACTACACTTTCACGACATTTTCTCTGTTATCTCTCTTACAATCCTTTCGAAAATCGATGAATTCACGCTTATTCTTCAAATCATCTTTTAAGTAAACTTGTGAAAGTATTGAACCGCTTGCAAAATCTTTGCCCTAGCACCTTCCTTTAAAAATGACTAAAAAATTAGTTTCGGAGTCTACTGATACTTACTAACACTTAAAGAAAAAGTTTTATACAGTTTTTCTTAAACTTAAGTTGGTACAAAATAGTATCCCGCTTTAAAGTGTAAGTTGTAAGGAGTAGCAGCGATCCCATTTTTTGACCGGTTTTCGCGTAAACGATCGGTAATAAAATGTTCTTCGAAAGGTATGAAACATTCACCTTCCTTTACGCTTTTCTTTTTTCCTAATTTTTGTACCAAAACAGTTCCTGAAATCTAAAAACTTTTTAGGATTTTATGAGGGATAAATGATGGTTTTAAACCATGAGAAAAGGGATAACAAACAACTAAACCTTCGAAAAGGATGGAGCGTCCTTATTTCAGCCGTCTTAATCTTCTCCACATTGACACTGCTAACAAATGTAAAACCAGTCAATAGTGCTGTTGACAGTTATTCTGAAGATTTCACAACGACAACCAACATGGATCCTTCTAATACAAACGTTTCAGGATGGGGTTCTGGAAACATCAACCTCCCATGGATAACCCTCTTCAACCCCACTCCTTTAACCGGCTTCTACGACACCCCTGGTGAGGCTCGGGGTGTTTTTGTTTCCGGTGATTACGCTTATGTAGCTGACTGGGGTTCTGGTTTGCAGGTTGTTGATATTAGTGATCCCACACACCCTAGCCTCGCCGGCTCCTACGACACCCCCGGTAATGCTCAGGGTGTTTTTGTTTCCGGTGACTACGCCTACATAGCCGATGCAGGTTCTGGTTTGCAGGTTGTTGATATTAGTGATCCCCTAAACCCTATTAATGCCAGCGCCTATGACACCCCCGATATTTCTCGGTGTGTTTTTGTTTCCGGTGACTACGCTTATGTAGCCGATTTTGGTTCTGGTTTGCAGGTTGTTGATATTAGTGATCCCCTAAACCCTATTAATGCCAGCGCCTATGACACCCCCGATAATGCTATTGGTGTTTTTGTTTCCGGTGATTATGCCTACGTAGCCAGCAGAGATTCTGGTTTGCAGATTGTTGATATTAGTGATCCCGCAAATCCTTCCAATGCCAGCGCCTATGACACCCCCGATATTGCTCGTAATGTTTTTGTTTCCGGTGATTATGCCTACGTAGCCGACGAAGTTTCTGGTTTGCAGGTTGTTGATATTAGTGATCCCCTAAACCCTATTAATGCCAGCGCCTATGACACCCCTAGTCTTGCTTTTGGTGTTTTTGTTTCCGGTGATTATGCCTACGTAGCCGACTGGGGTTCTGGTTTGCAGGTTGTTGATATTAGTGATCCGGCAAACCCTACCTTTGCTGGTTCCTATGACACCCCTAATATTGCTCGGTGTGTTTTTGTTTCCGGTGATTATGCCTACGTAGCCGATGGAGGTTCTGGTTTGCAGATTCTATATATCAATTATCTACTAATTCCTTCCAATGCCAGCGCCTATGACACCCCCGATGATGCTTGGGGTGTTTTTGTTTCCGGTGATTACGCTTATGTAGCCGACTGGGGTTCTGGTTTGCAGGTTGTTGATATTAGCGATCCCCTAAACCCTATTAATGCCAGCGCCTATGACACCCCCGATAATGCTCGGTGTGTTTTTGTTTCCGGTGATTATGCCTACATAGCCGACGAACTTTCTGGTTTGCAGGTTGTTGATATTAGTGATCCCCTAAACCCTATTAATGCCAGCGCCTATGACACCCCCTCTATTGCTCGGTGTGTTTTTGTTTCCGGTGATTATGCCTACATAGCTGATGATGGTTCTGGTTTGCAGGTTGTTGATATTAGTGATCCCCTAAACCCTATTAATGCCAGCGCCTATGACACTCCTGGTTATGCTCGGGGTGTTTTTGTTTCCGGTGATTATGCCTACGTAGCCGATCATAGTTTTGGTTTGCAGATTGTTGATATTAGTGATCCGGCAAACCCTATTAATGCCAGCGTCTACGACACCCCAGATCGTGCTATGGGTGTTTTTGTTTCCGGTGATTACGCCTACGTAACCGATTATAATTCTGGTTTGCAGGTTGTTGATATTAGTGATCCGGCAAACCCTATTAATGCCAGCGTCTACGACACCCCCAATCATGCTTGGGGTGTTTTTGTTTCCGGTGATTACGCCTACGTAGCTGACGGAAATTCTGGTTTGCAGGTTGTTAATATTAGTGATCCCCTAAACCCTTCCAATGCCAGCGATACCCCGAACATAATCGGGGTCTACGACACCCCCGATTATGCTCGGTGGGTTTTTGTTTCCGGTGATTACGCCTACGTAGCTGACAGAGATTCTGGTTTGCAGGTTATAGAGGTGGTGAAGGACTACTTTGAATCTGTTGCTGTTGCTCAGTCTTTAACTGTTTTTTCCGGTTCCAGTTCGGAATCATTGGTTAGCGCAAATTTGACTTGTAATGATTTTATACCTTCAGGCTGTTCTATCACCTACTATCTTTCACCGGATAATGGTTCCCATTGGGAGCAAGTCAATCCCGGATCAGAACATTCCTTCACGAATGCTGGTAGTCAGTTGAAATGGAAAGCAGTTTTAACAACTTCAAACCCCTCGAAAACGCCCACAATATCTGATCTTTCCATTAGTTATGAAACGGTAACAGAGGAAGAAGAGGAAGGATTCCCGTGGCTTTGGGTAGGTGTAGGCATAGGAGTTGCAGCAGCGGCAATCGGTGCGATAGTATCATATTTTAAATACTTCAAAAAGGAATAAAAATAGGGCGAAATATCTCAGGAAAACTGTAACGTTGGTTTACAAGATAATCAAGGGTTTGAATCCTCCTTTTCCCTTTTTTCTTTTTATTGAAATTGTCTATAAGTATTTTCTATATTATCTCATTTGCTGTAGGTGAAATGGTTTTTATACTTAGACTATAAGTAAGACGGTAATAAGCCGTTATTTATTACACGAAGGAGAAAAGGAGATTTAAACAGTGAGTGAAGCAAGAAGTCTTCTCGAGAAGCTGTCAGATTTTTTGAAGAGGGCTAGTAAGTTTGGTTATGCGTCTAACCTATTGTTGTGGGATCAACAAACTAAGATGCCGACTGAAGGAGCAAGGGGAAGAGCAGAAATTTTTGCGGCTGTAAAAGCAGAATGGTTCAAGCTTTTCACTTCCCATGAAATAGGCGAAACCATTGAAAAGTTGTCTGGAAGGGAAACAGAACTTGATCCAGGAGAACAGGCTCTGATTCGGCGGATAAGAAACATCTATGAGAGAGCGAAAGCTATTCCGCAAGATCTTTTTAGAGCTTTCAATGAGGCTAAAGCAAGGGCTTATGATGTTTGGGTAAAAGCAAAAGAAAAATCGAATTTCAAACATTTTCAACCAGCTTTAGAAGAAATAATCGGCTTTATACGTCAGTTCGCCGAACACTATGGATATGATAAAAATCCCTACGATGCACTCTTACCTAACTATGAGCCAGGAATAACCAGCGAAGAACTCAAAAGAATAATCAAACCTCTTAGAAAAAATCTCGTTCCCTTTGTTAAGTTACTCACAGAACAATCAGATCAACCAGACGAAACTCTTCTCAGAGGACACTTTCCCGAAGACCTTCAGAAGCAACTCTCCTTGGAAGCTCTTAGGGTAATTGGCTACGACTTTAATCAAGGAAGACTGGATAAAACCAATCATCCCTTTACCATCTCGATCGGACCAGATGATGCCCGCGTTACAACGCACTTTACGCACGGGAAGCTGGCTCCTGCTTTATTCGGTACACTGCATGAAGGCGGTCATGGTCTCTATGATCAGGGAATAGATCATCTGTTGAAGTGGTTGTATCTAGATAATGGGTATTCAATGGGTATTCACGAGTCACAGTCACTAATGTTGGAAAACATTGTGGGTAGAAGTCTCCCCTTTTGGAAGTTTTTCTACCCGAAACTTCAAGGGATTTTCCCCTATTATGAAAGCATTCCATTAGAAGACTTCTATCGTGCAATCAACATCGTGAAACTTTCCCCGATTAGAATCTATGCAGATGAAGTTACATACAGTCTCCACATCATGTTTCGGTTCGAAATAGAAGAAGCTCTAATCAAAGGCGAGATAGAGGTTAAAGATCTGCCAGAGCTTTGGAATGCTAAGATGCAGGATTATTTGGGTATTTTGCCCGAGAACAATACCAAAGGTGTGCTACAAGATGTTCACTGGTCCTCAGGTTATTTTGGATATTTTCCAAGTTACATGTTAGGTCATCTATACTCTGCGCAGATCTTTGCTGCAGCTAAACGAGAAATTATAGATTTAGAAGAGGAGATATCTAACGGCAACCTCAAAACCCTTCTAGCATGGTTAAGGACGAAGGTTCACCGGTTTGGTTTAGTTCGCGAAGCACCC